>NZ_JACGMO010000097.1:0-29357 GCF_015354745.1 Micromonospora sp. S-DT3-3-22 | reverse complement strand
CGGTCGTGGCGCGCGGTCGGGCCGCCGTCGCCGCCTACTGACCCGCCCCCGCCCCGGCGACGGACGGCGGCGCGGCGCGCCCCCGGACTTCGGCGCGGCGGGCGGCGCTGGACTAGCGTTGCGGGCATGTCCCGGGAGATGTGGGCGCTCGTCGTCGTCGGTGTGATCCTGGCGCTGGCGACGCTGGTCGGCGCGGTCCTGCTGGCGGTACGGGTGGTCCGCACCCGACGGCTGCTCGGCACGCTCGGCGTGAGCGGCAAGGTGGCGTTCTACGGCGCGCTGATCTACACGATCTGCCCGGTCGACCTCCTGCCCGACCCGATCTACCTGGACGACATGGGTGTGCTGGCCGGGGCGTTGATCTACCTGACCCGGCTGGCCCACCGTCGCCGGGCCGCCGGTCGCGGCCTGCCCGGCCAGCCCGGTCGGACGGGTGTCCCGCCCGGTCCGGGCCAGCCCCGCCAGATCGTGCCATGATCGGGGCCGGGCCGGGGCCACGCCGGCCCTGGGACGGGGGACGGACATGGCCGGCAGGCATCGGTTGGACCCGTACGACGAACGGGTCCTCACGTTCTGCCGCGAGCGGCACCTGGCCACGCTGACCACCCTGCGGCCCGACGGCACGCCGCACGTCGTACCGGTCGGGCTGACCTACGATCCGGCGGCCGGGCTGGCCCGGGTGATCACGTCCGCCGGTTCGACCAAGGCCCGGTACGTCGCCGCCGCCGGTGCGACGGGGGTCCCGGTGGCGGCCTGTCACCTCGACGGCCGCTGGTGGCTGACCGTCGAGGGCCGGGCGGTGCTGCGGACCGACGCCGCCGCGGTGGCCGAGGCCGAGCGCCGGTACGCCGAGCGCTACCGCCCGCCGCGCCCGAACCCGGAGCGGGTGGTCATCGAGATCGGGGTGACCCGCCTGCTCGGCTCCCTCCCGCCGCTCACGTCCGAACAGGACCGACCGGCGCGACAGGAACGACCGACGCGACAGGAACGACCGACGTGACAGGGCCGACCGGCGGGTGACGGGCGGGCCGCCGACACCGCCGGCTGACGGGCGGGGTCGACGGGTGGCGGCTCATCGACGGTGATGGGTTCGGGTCGCCGGCGGTGGGTACAGGCCCCGCCAGGAGCCGATCCGTCCGCAACCGGTAAGGGGCACCGAGATGAACGACCCACAGGCCACCACGGACCAGGACGTGGTGGACGTCCTGACCGCCGACCACCACGAGATCGAGGCGATCTTCGCGGAGCTGGGCACCCGGCAGGGCAGCGCGGAACACCGTCGTCAACTGGCCGGGGTGTTGATCGCCGAGCTGGTCCGGCACGCGGTCGCCGAGGAGATGTACGTCTACCCGGCCGCCCGCCGGGCCCTGCCCGACGGCGAACAGCTCGCCGAGCACGAGATCGCCGAACACGCCGCCGCCGAGCGGACGCTGAAGGAACTGGAGCCGCTGGACCCGTCCGACGCCCGCTTCGAGCCGTTGATCAGCCACCTGGCGAAGACCATCCGCCACCACGTACGGGAGGAGGAGTCGGAGCTGTTCCCCCGGCTGCGGGCGGCGGTCGCGCAGGAGGAGCTGGTGGAGCTGGCCGACCGGGTGCGGGCGGCGAAGGGACACCTGCCGACCCGCCCGCATCCCGGCGCACCGGACCACCCACCGGCGAACCGGCTGCTCAAACCCGGCGCCGGACTGGTCGACCGGATCAGGGACACGCTGAGCGGGCGGCCGACCACCCGGGCGGAGCTGCACGACGGGCAGGACTGAGCGTCGACGGTGGTCACCTCCGGGTACCCCGCCGGAGGTGACCACCGGGCCCGGTCACGGTTCCGGGGCGATCCGGCTGTCGTCCGCCGCGTCGGACACCACGATCGCCTCCATCGGGCAGGACTCGGCGGCGTCCAGCACCGCGTCCGCCGGGTCGATCCGTTCGGCCACCGGCCGGGACAACCCGTCCACCAGGACGAAGTGCGCCGGGGCGTAGCTCGCGCAGATCCCCGCCCCGATGCACCGGGTCGGGTCCACGTGCACCCGCCAGCCGCTGTCCCCCATCTGCCCCACCGTTCCTTTCGCTACCAGCTCACGGGCAACGCCGTCAGGCCCCGGACCAGCAGGCCGCTCTTCCAGGTCAGTGCCGCCGGGGGCACCGCCAGCCGCAGCCCCGGGGTACGGGTCAGCAGCGTCTCCAGCACCACCTGGAGTTCCATCCGGGCCAGTTGGGCACCGATGCAGTGGTGCGGGCCGTGCCCGAAGGCGAGGTGCGGGTTCGTCTCCCGGTCGAGGTCGAGCCGGTCGGCGTCGGGGAAGACGGTCTCGTCCCGGTTGGCCGAGGGGATGGAGACCAGCACCGGTTCACCGGCGCGGACCAGCACCCCGCCGAGTTCGACGTCCTCCAGGGCGTACCGGGCGAACGCGGAGGTGGCGCCGAGCGGGATGAAGCGCAGCAGTTCCTCCACGGCGGACGGCACCAGGGACGGCTCGTCGAGCAGCCGCTGCCAGACGTCGGGCTCGGTGAGCAGGACGTAGACCAGGTTGGGGATCTGGGTCACGGTGGTCTCGTGGCCGGCGGCCAGCAGGCCCGCCGCCAGGCGCACCATCTCGTCCTCGGTCAGCCGGTCGGCGTTCTCGTCGCGGGCCCGGACCATCGCCCCGATCAGGTCGTCGGTGGGGGTCACCCGCCGCTGGGCGATCAGCCCCGCCATGTACGACAGCAGTTGGTCGAGGTAGCTCTGGGCCACCTCCGGCCGCAGCGAGGTGGTCGACACGATCGCCTCGGACCAGGTGTGGAACCGGTCCTGGTCGGTGACCGGCACCCCGAGCAGGTCGCAGATGACCCGGATCGGCAGCGGGGTGGCGACGTGGGCGACCAGGTCGGCCGGCGACCCGGCGGCGGTCATGCCGGTGACGAGGCCGTCGGCCAGTTCCCGGGTGCGCGGGCGTAGTTCCTCGACCCGCCGGGCGGTGAACGCCTTGGCCGCCAGCCGGCGCAGCCGGCTGTGCTCGGGCGGGTCCATCCCGAGGATGCCGGCCTCCCGCTGGTAGGGGACGCTGCGCGGCTCGTCCCGCCCGACGGCGGCCGCCCGGCTGAACCGGGGATCACCCAGCACCGTCCGCACGTCCGCGTGCCGGGTGGCCAGCCAGGCCGGTTCCCCGAAGGGGAGTTGCACCCGGACCAGCGGTTCGTCGCGGCGCAGCCCGGCGTAGCGGGGGTCGACGTCGAGCCGGTGCGGATCGCTGAACGGATACGGCCGGGCCTTCGTGACGTGCGTTGTCTCGGTCACCGGGGATGCTCCCTCTCGTCGACGGCCCGCGCGCTCGCGCGCCGACCCACTCCACACGACTCCACGGTGAGTCATGCCCCGAATGCGGATAGTAGCGACAGTCGCCGATGGTTTCCAGGGGCGGAACGTCTGTCGGGACCGGCAGCACCGGGGTCCGGCGGGTGGCCGCCGTCCGGAAGGGACCGTCCTGAACGGAACCGGGTAGCCGGCACGGCGTTGAGCCACCGGGTGTCGCGGCCGGCCCGGTCGGGTATCGACCCCGCCGAGACCGAGGAGGAACCGACGTGGCCGAGGACGGTGCCGGGCGTACGCCCGAGGTGACGGCTGCGGGTGCCCGCCCCAGCCCACGGCAGGCCTGGGCGGCGCTGCCCTGGCTGGTCCGCACGGCGGTGGTGTGGAGCGCCTGCCTGGTGGTCGTGGTGTTCGGCTGTTACCTGCTGGGCCGGGTGGCGGTGCTGCTCGCGCCGCTGGCGATCGCGGTGGCGGTCACCTTCTTCCTCACCGCGCTGCTCGACCCGGTGCTGTTGGCCCTGCGCCGGCTGCGGGTGCCGGCGGCGCTCGCCGCGCTGCTGAGCGTCCTGCTGCTGCTCGGGGTGCTGGTCGGGGTGGGGGTGCTGGTGTGGAACCTGACGGCCGCCCAGTTCGGTGAGCTGAGCCAGCAGCTCGACGAGGGGCTGCAACGCTCCCGCGACTTCGTCACCGAGACCCTGCCGGTCAGTGACGCCCAACTCGACAAGCTGATCGGGCAGGTCCGCGACGGCCTGGGTGGCAGCGCCCCCGACCCGGTCGGCGGGGCCCGTACGGCGGCCGAGGCGCTCGGCTCCACCCTGCTCGCCCTGGTGCTGCTGTTCTTCCTGCTCAAGGACGGCCGGTCGATGTGGCACTGGGTGCTGCGCCGGATGACCGGGCCGAACCGTACGGTGGCCGCCGAGGCGGGCCGGGTCGGCTGGCGCACCCTCGGCTCGTACAGCCGGGGCACGATGATCATCGCGGCCATCGACGCGATCGGGATCGGGCTGGCGCTGGTGCTGCTCGGGGTGCCGTTGGCGCTGCCGCTGGCACTGATCACCTTCCTCGGCGGTTTCGTGCCGATCATCGGGGCGACGGTGGCCGGCGCGGTCGCCGTCCTGGTGGCGTTGGCGGCGAACGGGCCGACCACGGCGCTGCTGGTGCTGGCCGCGGTGATCGCCGTCCAGCAGGTCGAGGGCAACCTGCTGGAACCGTTGATCATGAAGCGGCAGGTGCAGTTGCACCCGGCGGTGATCCTGGTGGTGGTCACGGCGGGCACGCTGATCGCCGGCATCGCCGGGGCCTTCGTCTCGGTGCCGATCGCGGCGGTCGCCTACCGGGTGGTCGACACCGTCCAGCGGCACCGGGAGCAGGTCGCCCCGACCCCGCCGGCCGACCGCCCGCACCACCGCCGCGACGAGCCGCCCGCCGCCCCGGCCTGAGGCGCACCAAACGCTCCTGGGGCGATGTTGCGGTATTCCGGGGCCCGGTACACCGCAACATCGCCCCCCTTGCGCGTCGGGCCGCCAGGACGGGGTCAGGCCGGGACGGGGAGGTGGTGGGTGAACCAGCCGGCGGCGGCGTCGGCCACCTGGTCGAGCGTGCCGGGCTCCTCGAACAGGTGACCGGCACCGGGCACCACGCGCAGTTCGTGCGGGGCGGCGAGCACCTCGGCGGCCTGTTCGTTCACCGTGATCACCTGGTCGTCGAGGCCCCCCACCAGCAGCAGCGTCGGAGCGCGTACCCCGGACAGGGCGGGGCCGGCCAGATCCGGCCGGCCGCCCCGGGACACCACGGCGGCGACCCGCTGCGGACGGGCGGCGGCGGCCACCAGGGCGGCGGCGGCCCCGGTGCTCGCCCCGAACAGGCCGACCGGCAGCCGGCCCAGCGTGGGTTCGGCGGCCAGCCAGTCGAGGGTGCCGGTGAGCCGGCCGGCCAGCAGGCCGATGTCGAAGCGCCACTGCGCGGTCCGGGCGTCGGCCGCGTCCTCCTCGGCGGTGAGCAGGTCCACCAGCACCGTCACCAGCCGGCGACGCTGGAGCACCCGGGCCACCGCCACGTTGCGCGGGCTGTGCCGGGAACTGCCGCTGCCGTGGGCGAAGAGCACCACCCCCGTCGCGTCGTCCGGCCCGTCGACGTCCGCCGGCAGCCTGACCTCCCCCAGCGACACGGTCGCCTCGGCGCGTACCCCCATGGTGGTGCCCCCTCCCGCTCGCCGGCCGGTGGTGGTTACCCACCCGGTGGCCGCTCTCACCCGTTGCCTTGACACCGGCGGCAAGGTCTAGCGTGACGCCGGGAACACCGGCGAGGAGGTCGGGATGCTGATCGGCGAGCTGGCGCAACGGGCCGGCACGAGCACCCGCACACTGCGGTACTACGAGACACACGGGCTGGTCCGGCCCCGCCGCTCGGCCAACGGCTACCGGGTGTACGACGAGGCCGAGCTGCGGGTGGTGCACGAGATCCGGGCACTGCTGGCGGTCGGCTTCGGCCTCGACGACATCCGGCCCTTCGTGGCCTGCCTGCGGGCCGGCCACGCCTCCGGGGACGTCTGCCCCGACTCGGTGGCGGTGCTGCGCCGCAAGCTGGCCGAGGTGGAGGCCTACCTCGACCGGCTCGGCACGGTCCGCCGCCGGCTGCACGACCAGCTCACCCAGGCCATCGCACAACGGGAGGAAACATGCCTCAGGACACGGCAGCGCACCGGTTGACCGCCGTCACCGACGCCACCTTCGCCGACACGGTGCTGGCCGCCGACCGGCCGGTGGTGGTCGACTTCTGGGCGGACTGGTGCCCGCCCTGCGTGGGCACCTCCCGGCACCTCGCCGAGCTGGCCGAGGAGTTCGGCGACCGGCTGCGGGTGGTCGCCCTGGACACCGACGCGAACCCCGCCACCACCCGGGCGTACGGGGTGATGTCGCTGCCCACCATGCTGGTGTTCGTCGGCGGGCAGGTGGCCGGCTCGATCGTCGGCGCCCGCCCGAAGAACCACCTGCGCCTCGCCTTCGCCCGCCACCTCGACACCTGACCGGCCCCGCCCGGCGGCGGTTTGCGGGGGTTTCCGGCGGGAAGACGCGCGGGACACCGGCGCAGCCGCGCCCCGCACGGATCACGAGGTTCGCCATGGCCAAGCGGAAGGCACGTCAGCAGACCCGGACCATCGAGCAGGACCGCCCCGAACCGGACGCCGGGCACGAGCCCGACTGGGCGGACGAGGCGGCGCAGGCGCGTACCCCCGAGGACCCTCGGGCGGTGGCCCCCCGCGACGCCGGTGGCCGGCCCTCCAACGGCCCCCAGTTCTGACAGGCGGAGGGTCGTCGGCGCTGCCGCGACGGCGACCCTCCCCGGCCGGCAGGGTCAGCCGGGGGACTCGGGCAGGCGCAGCAGCGGGGCCCGACCGGGCGGCTGTTCCGGTGCCGGGCCGCTCTCGTGGCGCTGCGGCACCGGCACGGTCACCGGGGCGGCGGAGGTCACCCGGACGGTCTCGCCGTGGTGCCGCAGCTCCATCACCGTGTCCGGCCCGCCGTTGCGCAGCGAGTACGTCGTCTGGTGCGGCCGGACGTCCACCCGCAGCCGCATCGAGCGCCACTGCAACGAGAACTCCAACCGGCTCAACCGGCTGGACAGCCGGGGGGCGAACGACAGCTCGCCGTCGTGGTCGCGCAGCCCGCCGAAGCCGGCCACCAACGCGATCCAGGCCCCCGCCAGCGACGCCATGTGCACGCCGTCGCGGGTGTTCTCGTTGAGGTCGTGCAGGTCCATCAGCGCGGCTTCCCGCAGGTAGCTGTGCGCCAGCTCGGGGTGCCCCACCTCGGCCGCGAGCACCGCCTGGGTGCACGCCGACAGGGACGAGTCCCGCACGGTACGCCGCTCGTAGTAGAGGAAGTTGCGCAGCTTCTGCGCGTCGGTGAAGGCGTCCCCCCGCCAGTGCATGGCCAGCACCAGGTCGGCCTGCTTGACCACCTGCTTGCGGTACAGGTCGAAGTACGGGTAGTGCAGCAGCAGCGGGTACTTCTCGGTCGGGGTGTGCGCGAAGTCCCACTCCTGGAGCCGGGTGAACCCTTCCACCTGCTCGTGCACGTCGAGATCCTCGTCGTACGGGATGTGCATGGCGGTGGCGGCGTCGCGCCACTCGGCCGCCTCCTCCTCGGACACCCCGAGGTCGAGGGCCTCGTCGCGCAGGCGCATCGCGCAGTCGGCGGCGGTGAGCAGGTTCCGCTGCGCCATCAGGTTGGTGTAGATGTTGTCGTTCTTGACGGCGGTGTACTCGTCGGGGCCGGTCACCCCGTCGATGTGGAACCGGCCGTACCGGTCGTGGTGGCCCAGGGAACGCCACAGCCGGGCCGTCTCCACCAGCAGTTCCAGGCCGATGTCCCGTTCCAGTTGCTCGTCGCCGGTGACCAGGACGTAGCGGCGCAGCGCGTCGGAGATGTCGGCGGCGATGTGGAAGGCGGCGGTGCCGGCCGGCCAGTACGCCGAGGACTCCGGCCCCTCGATGGTGCGCCACGGGAACGCCGCGCCGGCCAGGTTCAACGTCCGGGCCCGTTCCCGGGCCTGCTCCAGGGTGGCGTGCCGCCAGTACAGGGCGTCGCGGACCGCGCCCGGCTGGGTGTACGTCAACACCGGCAGCACGAACATCTCGGTGTCCCAGAACGCGTGCCCGTCGTAGCCGGGGCCGGTCAGCCCCTTGGCGGAGATCGGCCGGCGTTCGGCCCGCGCCCCGGCCTGGAGCACGTGGAACAGTCCGAACCGGACGGCCTGCTGCACCTCCGGGTCGCCCTCGACCCGGACGTCGGCGGCGTCCCAGAACCCGTCGAGGTAGCCACGCTGCTCCCGGTGCAGCCCGTCCCAGCCGGCCAGCCGGGCGGCGGCCAGCGCCGCGCCGACCTGGTCACGCAGCGCGGGCAACGAGCGTCGGCTGGACCAGCCGTACGCGAGGTACTTGACCACGCGGAGCGTCTCGCCGGGCTGGAGCACGCAGCCGACGGTGGTCCGCACCCAGTCCTCGTACCCCTCGGACTCGATGGTGGTGCGGCCCGGGGCGTCCACGTCGTGCCCCATCCCGGCGGCCACCCGCAGCCCGCTGACCTTGGTGCGGTGGATGAGCAGGCCGCCGTCGCCGGTGGTCAGCTCCTCCTCGGCCTGCAACGGCGACTCCAGCACGGCGGCGACCCGGGGGTCGCGGCTCTGTGCCGGCAGGTTCTCGTTGGCGACCAGCTCGGACTGGAGGATCAGCCGCAGCGGGCCGCTGACCGCCTCCACCTCGTAGTGGATCGCGGCGACCGACCGTTGGGTGAAGGAGACCAGCCGGGTGCTGCGGACCTTGACCTCCCGGCCGGCCGGCGAGCGCCAGTGCATCTCCCGGTAGAGGGTGCCGGCCCGCAGGTCGAGGACCCGTTCGTGGCTGAGCAGCTCGCCGTAGCGCAGGTCCAGCGGTTCGTCGTCGACGAGCAGCCGGATCAGCTTGCCGTTGGTGACGTTGACGATGGTCTGCCCCGACTCGGGGAACCCGAACCCGGCCTCCGCGTACGGCAGCGGACGCAGCTCGTAGAACGAGTTCAGGTAGGTGCCGGGCAGGCCGTGCGGTTCGCCCTCGTCGAGGTTGCCGCGCAGCCCGATGTGGCCGTTGGAGAGCGCGAACACCGACTCGGACTGGGCCAGCACGTCCATGTCGAGGCGGGTCTCCCGGATGTGCCACGGCTCGACCGGGTAGGCGCGCTCCCGGATCATGCGGCCGGCCCGGTCAGCAGCTCGGCGAGGTCGGTGACCACCACGTCCGCGCCGTGGGCGCGCAGCTCGTCGGCCTGTCCGACCCGGTCCACCCCGATCACGTGGCCGAAGCCCCCGGCCCGGCCGGCGGCCACCCCGGCCAGCGCGTCCTCGAACACGGCGGCGTCGGCGGGGGCCACCCCGAGCAGCTCGGCGGCGGCGAGGAAGGTGTCCGGGTGCGGTTTGCCGCGCAACCCCTCGGCGCGGGCGACCAGCCCGTCGACGCGTACCTCCAGCAGCGGTTCCAGACCGGCGGCGGCGACCACGTCGCGGCAGTTGGCGCTGGCCGAGACGACCGCGCGGCGCAGCCCGGCCCGCTCGGCCGCCTTCAGGTAGGCCACCGAGCCCGGATACGCCGCCACGCCGTCGTGGTGGATCCGGTCCAGCAGGACGACGTTCTTGCGGTTGCCGACGCCGTTGACGGTCTCCGCGCCGGGCGGGTCGTCGGGGCTCCCCTCGGGCAGGGTGATGCCCCGGGAGGCGAGGAAGGAACGCACCCCGTCGGCGCGCGGTTTCCCGTCGACGTAGCGGTGGTAGTCCGGGCCGGGGTCGAACGGCCGGAACGGTTCGCCGTTGGCCTCGGCGTGCCGGCGCAGCAGGTCGTCGAAGGTCTGTTTCCAGGCGGCGTTGTGCACCTTGGCGGTCGGGGTCAACACGCCGTCGAGGTCGAAGAGGCAGGCGGTCACATGAGCAGGTAGGCCCAGCACGCTACGAATCTATCCACCGCCCCACCCGGGCAAACCCCCGCCACGCGGGTCAGCGGTGCGGGCGCAGCGTCCACAGGACGGTCATGGTGGCGGTGACGGTGCCGTCGGGGGTGCCGATCTCCACCGCCACCGGGAATTCGGGGCGCTGCCCGGCGTCCAGTTCGGCGAGCACCTCGGCCGGGGGACGACCGAGCCGCGCGGTGGCCCGCACCTCCCCCATCGCCACCCGCCGGTACGCGATGTCGGCCCGTACGGCCAGCGGCAGCGCCCGGTCGAGCACCTGCCCGAACGCGGCCATCACCACCGCGCCGGAGGCGGTCTCGCCGAGGGTGAACATGGCGCCGGCGTGCGGGCCGCCGACATGGTTGTGGGTGGCCGGCGAGTCGGGCAGCCGGACGACGGCCCGGACCCCACCCTCGGCCTCGGGCGCGACCTCGACGAACTCGAAGCCGAGCGTGCGGGCGAACGGGACGGCCCGGAGCACCCCGGCCGCCACCTCGCGGGAGTCAACGGTCATACCCTGACGTTACTCGCGGGTAGATACCCCGCCAATACCATGCGCGATGTCGCGACCACGCGCGGCGGCCGGGTCAGCGCCAGCCGACGTCGATCCGGTCGCCGCGTTCGTCGAAGAAGTGCAGGGCGTCCATCCGGACCGCGACCGCCATCGGGTGACCCGCCGAGATCGCCGGGTACGGGGCCAGCCGGACCGCCAGTTCGGCCGGGCGGCGGTGGTGCCGGCCGGGGTCGTTCAGCACGCTGGTGCGGTTGCCACCCGGCGTCCGGTCGGTCTGCTCGGGGTCGGCGGCGCGCCCGGTGAGCCGGGACATGACCTGGCCGAACCGGCGCAGCCCGCGCTGGCCGGGGGCCGCGTCGTCGGTCGGGGCGCTCATCTCGTCGACCATGATGGCGGTGGCGCCGATGTCGAGGAAGGCCAGCGACTCGTGCCCGTGGTGCTCCAGGTAACGCACCCGACCCTGGAGCACGTCGCCGGGGGTGTCCGGGGCGACCGGGGTGAGCGCCTCGGCCCGCATCCCGACCACGATCCGCTCGCCGTGGTAGTGCGCCACCGCCCGGCTGCGGATGTCGTCCCACGGCAGGTAGAGCGCCTGGTCACCGAGGGTCAGCGTGACGTACCGGTCGAGGTGGACGTAGACCGACGCCTCCAGCAGGTTCATCCGGGGGCTGCCGAGGAAGGCGGCCACGTAGAGGGTCGCCGGCCGGCCGTACACCTGGGTGGGGGTGCCGACGTCCTGGAGCACGCCCTTGCGCATGATGGCCACCCGGTCGGCCATGGTCAGCGCCTCGGCCTGGTCGTGGGTGACGTAGATGGTGGTGACGCCCAGCTCACGGGTCAGCGCGGAGATCTCGGCCCGCAGTTCGGCGCGCAGCCCGCTGTCCAGGTTGGACAGCGGCTCGTCCATCAGGAACAGCCCCGGCCGGCGGACGATCGCCCGACCCATCGCGACCCGCTGCCGCTGGCCGCCGGAGAGCTGGCTCGGCTTGCGGCCGAGCACGTCGCCGATGCCGAGCGCGCTCGCCACGTCCTGCACCCGCTCACCCCGGGGCACCGGCTCGACGCCGGACAGCTTGAGCGGGAAGCCGATGTTGTCACCGACGGACATGTGCGGGTAGAGCGCGAAGTCCTGGAAGACCATGGCGATCTTCCGGTCGCGCGGCGGAAGGTCGTTGGCGACCTCACCGTCGAGCATCACCGCGCCGCTGGTCGGCTCCGCCAGGCCCGCGATCATCCGCAACACGGTCGACTTCCCGCAACCGGACGGGCCCAGCAGCACCATGAACTCCCCGTCGACGACGTCGAGACTGACGTTGTCGACGGCAATTGTCCCGTCCGGGAATACCTTTGTGACGTCCTTCAGCGCGACGGTGGTCACCGTCTCCTCCCCCAGCTTGGCCGAACCCCGGGTTGACTGTGACGAGCATCATCGGGTTAGCACATCGGGTAAACGTGCCATGTTCGACTGATGACAGCCCTATTACGGGCCAGTACGGCGATCCGCCCGGAAACATCACCCCGGCTCGTCGAGAAACACCCGCCGGACCACCCGTTCCGCCGCGTGCCCGTCGTCCCAGCCGCAGAACCGCTCCCGGAACGCCCGCCGGGCCCGCTCGGCCGACGCCCCGGTCACCGCGCCGGAGCGGAAGACTTCCCGCAGCTCGTCGAAGGTCAGCGCGACCGCGCCCGGCGGCTCGGCGGTGACGTCGAAGTAGACCCCCCGGGCCAACCGGTAGGCGTCGTGGTCCGGCGCGTAGATCACGATCGGCCGGTCCAGCACCGCGTAGTCGAACATCGCCGACGAGTAGTCGGTGACCAGCACGTCGGCGGCCAGGTAGAGATCCTCCACGGTGCCGACGTCGCTGACGTCGACCACCCGCCCCCCGGCCCGCCGCCGGACCCGGCCCTCCCGGTCGTGGAAGTAGTGGCTGCGCACCAGCAACCGGCCGGCCGGCCCGAGCACGTCCAGCAGCCGGTACGGGTCGAACGGCGGCCGGTAACCGGGCAGGTGCTCGCGGTGGGTCGGCGCGTAGAGCACCACCCGCTCGTCCGGGGCGATCCCGAGCCCGGCCCGGACCGCGCGTACCTCCTCGGCGGTGGCGGTGACCAGCCGGTCGTTGCGCGGATAGCCCACCTCCAGCCGGACGTAGTCCGCCGGGTAGGCGCGGTCCCACATCTGGGTGGAGAAGGCGTTGGAGGTGATGCTGTAGTCCCACCGGTCCACCCGGCGCAGCAGCCCCGCGAAGTCCATCCCGACCGCGCCGAGCGGATACCGCTGCTGGTCCAGCCCCATCACCTTGACCGGGGTGCCGTGGTGGGTCTGCACGTGCACCTGACCGGGGCGCTTGCGGACGAAGTCCGGAAAGTTGACGTTGTTGACCAGCCAGCGGGCCCGCGCCAGCACCCGCTGGGCGTCGCGGGTGCCGGCGACGACGTACTCGGTTCCGGGTGGGAGGGTGTCGACCCGGTCCCGGCGGACGATCCACACCCCCCGTACCTGCGGGGCGAGCCGGCGGGCGGCGGCGTGCACCGCCGCCGGGTTGCAGGCGTAGCCCCGGTACCAGTAGGCGGCGTAGACGGCAAGCGTCGGGTCGATCGGCCGGCGCAGCTCGGCCCGGTAGTACTCGTGCAGCAGCGCGTCCCGGGCCAGCCGGGCGGTCCGCCGGGCCACCGGCCGGACCCGCCGGCCGGTCACCCGCGCGCTCTCCCGGGCCTGGTTGACGGTGCGCAACGCGCTGAAGGTGTGCCACCGGCCGGCGGCGACCAGCCGGTGCTTGAGCCCGTCCCCGCCGTCCGGCACCGGATAGCCGCCGGGCGGGCGGAAGCGCCGGTGGTCGGCGGTGATCCGCTGGAAGAACGCCGGCCGCAGCGCGGGGGCGATCCGGTCGCCGTTGCCGAGCACGGTCAGGTAGTGCCAGATCATCCGCTCGAACACCACCGGGCGCAGGCCGGCCAGTCCGGGCCGCCCGTCGAGGAACGCGAACACCCGGTGCCACTGCTCGAAGACCTCGAAGTGCCGGCCGTCGAGGGTCCGGGTGATCGCGCCGGCCCGACGCTGGCGGTAGTGCACGCAGACCCGGTCGAGCACGCCGATCCGCCCGGCGGCCAGCAGCACCGGGTAGCTGAACGCGACGTCCTCGTACCAGCCGGGGGTGAAGCGCAGCCCGAGGCCGGTCAGGAACTCCCGACGGACCACCCGGTTCCAGGCGGTGTGCAGCAGGCGCAGGGCCTCGGGCCGCTCCGCCAGCCGGAACGTCGCCGCGCCGGGCGGCTCGGGGAAGACCTCCGGCAGGGCGCTGCGGGTGGCGCGCTCGTCCCAGTGCACCCGGACGTGGTCGACCAGCAGCACGTCGGGGCGGGTGGTGGTGAGCCGGTCGGCGACCTCGGGCAGGCAGTCGGGGGCGAGCCGGTCGTCGCCGTCGAGGAACCAGACGTACTCGCCGGTGGCCCGGTCCAGCCCGACGTTGCGGGCCGGACCGAGCCCGACGTTGCGCGGCAGGCGTACCGCGTGGACTCGGGGGTCACGGGCGGCGTACTCGTCGAGGATGTCGCCGCAGGCGTCCGGGGAGGCGTCGTCGACCCCGATCACCTCGATGTCCCGGTACGGCTGGCCGAGCAGCGAGTCCAGGCACTCGCGCAGGTAGCCCTGCACCCGGAAGGCCGGTACGACGAAGCTGATCAGCGTCATCCGGCCGCCCCCGTCGTCAGCCCGGCGAGGCACCCCGCACGGGTACGGCCGCCGCCCGGCCCGCGCGGGCCGGCAGGACGACCCAGGCCAGCACGACACTCGCCACGAACACCACCAGAATGTACGTACCGATTGTAGCCATGGCAGGGGCGGCAAATCCGGCGATCGCCGCCACCGCCAGCAGCACCGAACGCCCCTCCCAGCCCAGCGTCCAGGCGTGCAACGGCGGGGCCGCCTGCCGCTTCTCCAACCGGGCGGTCAGATCGTAGTGGTGCACGGTCAGCACGAAGACGTACCCGAAGACCAGCCAGGCCGGTACCCCGCCGACCACCCCGACCACGGCGGCGAAGAGGTACTCGCCGGCCCGCAGCGCCGCCGGCACCAGCCAGTCCAGCGGCCCGTTGTGCGCCGCGCCCGCCCCGAGGCCGGCGACCAGCAGCACCACCAGCGCCACCGGCAGCCACCAGCGCAGCCCGCCCGGGTCGCCGTCGCCGGCCGCCCGGAGCAGCCCCACCACCAGCAGCACCGCCGGCCCGAGCGCCCCGAGCACCGCCAGGGTCAGCGGGCCCATCGGGCGGACCACCGGCAGCCGGGCCGCCAGCGGGCCGTCGTCGCGGTGCAGCGTCGCGTCGACCGTGTCCAGCACCGGCACCCACATCCAGCGCGCCCGCAGGGTCCGCAACGCTCCCGTGTAACCGAACGCCAGCACCCCCCACACCAGCACCGCGACCAGGCTGACCAGCGGCCCGAACAGCGCGGCGGTGACCGCGATCAGCGCCCACCGCTCGCCGATCGGGAAGACCACCGTCCGCTTCAGCCAGTACGACACCGAGCCGGTGTCCGCCTGCACCCGGGTCGAGGCGGCGTTCAGCTTCCCGCCGATCCCCCCGGCGGCCGGGCCGGCCGGGCGGGGACGTCGGGCCGCCTCGTCGTGCAGCACCCCGTACCAGGCGTCGGTCATGTGCCGGACGGTCTGCAACGTCATCGCGGCGATGGCCAGCGCCCAGCCGTAGCGGAACCCGGCGTGCGTCGCGCCGTAGCCCAGCCCGGCGTAGACCAGGTACTCCTTCGCCCGGTCGGCCATCGTGTCCAGCCAGCCGCCCCAGGCGCTGAAGTGCCGGGTGTAGCGGGCCAACTGCCCGTCCACGCAGTCCAGCACGAACCCCAGGTAGAGCAGGACCGCGCCGGCCACCAGGGCGGCCCGCCCGCCAACGCCGAAGAGCACCGCCGCGACCACCGCGAACAGCACCGAGATCATGGTGACCCCGGTCGGCGTCAGGCCCAGCCGGGCGCACGCCTTCGTCACGTACGGCGACCAGGTGCTGACGAAGTAGGTGGTGAAGAAGTCGTCCCGTTCCTTCACCGACAGCCGCAGCTGTGCCCGGTCCTCGTCCACCCCGGCCAGGGCCGCCTCGGCGGCGGCCAGCCCGGCCGGATCGGCGACCCGGTGCGCCACGAGCAGGCGTACCCGGTGGGCGAAGGTCAGGGTGCCGAGGTCGGTGAGCGCGGCGAACAGCCGGTCCACGGCGGCCCCGCCCGCCGGGGTGACGGCCGCCGAGCGGGCGGCGGCGGCCAGCGCCGGCAGGTCGTCCACGCCGACCCGCACCGCGCCGCCGAAGACGCCGGTGGCGTCGGACAGCTCCGGGCCGGCGTCGACCACCTGCCCGCGCTCCTCGCGCACCAGCGTCCGGCCGTCGGCCGGCGGGTCGGTGAGCACCAGGGCCACCGTCGGGCCGACCGGGCTGGTCGCCAGATGCCGCAGTACGGCCGTGTGCGCGACCAGGTCGCCCCCGGTGACCAGGACCGGGCCGGTGACGGTGTCCACCAGGGCGGCCAGCGCGGGCAGGTCGGTGACGGTGTGCACCCGGTCCGCCCCGGCCCGGCGCAACTGCCCGGCGAGCCGGTCGGCAAGCGGTTCACCCGTGCCGGTGGGCAGGCCCGCGGCCGGCGCACCGGCGGCGAGCACGATCGCCACGGTCATCGCGGCACCGCGGCGTGGTACGCGTCGAGCGCCTCCGCGACCGTCCCGTCCACGGCCAGCCGCCCGCCGTCGAGGTAGAGACCCCGACGGCAGAACCGGGTCAGGTCCTTCTCGTTGTGTGACACCAGCACCAAGGTGCGCCCCTCCGCGAGCAGTCGGTCGATCGTCGAGTAACACTTCTGGCGGAACTCCGCATCGCCCACCGCGGTCACCTCGTCCATCAGCAGGATCGGGTGCGGCAGGTGCGAGATGATCGCGAACCCGAGCCGCACCTTCATCCCCGACGAGTAGTGCCGCACCGACGTGTCGATGGCCCGTTCCACCTGCTCACCGGCGAACCCGACGATGTCGTCGAAGTGCCGTCGCAGGTAGCCCGTGGAGAGTCCGTGCAGCCCGCCGACCAGGTAGAGGTTCTCCCGGCCGGTCAGGTCGTTGGAGAAGCCGGCGGAGAGTTCCAGCAGCGGCGCGACGTCACCGGAGACGGTGATCCGCCCCTCGTCGGGGATGAGCACCCCGGCGATCAGCCGCAGCAGGGTGCTCTTGCCGGTGCCGTTGCGCCCGATCACCCCGAGCGTGTCGCCCGGCGCGACGGTGAACGAGACGTCCCGCAGCGGCCAGAACTGGCCGGTGGCGGCCCGGCCGCCCCGGTGGATGAACAGCTCCCGCAGCCGGAGCTGCCGACGCCGGTTGCGGACGAACCGGATGCCGAGCCCCTGTGCCTCGATGATCGGCGGCACCTACAGTTCCTTCAGCACGGCCGGTTCGAGCCGGCGGAACGCCCACCAGCCGGCGGCCAGCACCAGCAGGCTCCCGGCGATCGTGGTGGTCAGCAGCCGGGCGTCGGGGAACTCGTCCGGGTACCAGATGGCGTGCTGGAGCTGGAAGATGCCGACCAGCGGGTTCAACTCGTACGCCACCTTCACCCAGCCCGGCATGCCCGACTCCCGGACCAGGCTCAGCGGGTAGATGATCGGGGTGGCGTAGAACAGCACCCGGATGACCAGCCGCATGAACCGTTCCACGTCGCGCATCAGCACGTTCACCGCGGACAGCAGCAGGGCCAGCCCGATCAGCAGGGTGCCCTGCACGGCGACGGCCAGCGGCAGGCTCAGCAGCGACCAGCCCAGCGTGATCCGGCCGTTGGCGGCGTAGACGGCGGCGACGGCCAGCAGGATCGGCAGGCCGGCGACGTACTCGGCGAACCGGCCGGTGACCCGGCCGATCGGGAAGACCTGCCGGGGCACGTTCATCGTGGTGATCAGGCGGGACTGCCCGGTCAGCGCGTTGGTCGCCTCGCTCAGCGCCGAACTCGTCCACATCCAGGCGAAGATGCCGGTGATCAGGAACAGCGGGTACGACCCGGCGGCCTCGCCGAGGTGCCGGTTGGTCGGCCCGGAGTAGAGCACCCCGAAGACGAAGAAGTAGATCGCGCCCATCCCCAGCGGCTCGATCAGCGACCAGAGGTAGCCGAGCACGGACTGCTGGTACTTCACCGCGAGATCGCGTCTGACCAGGATGCGCAGCGAGTTGCGGTGCGACCACAACGCCGTGACGCCTGCGGTCACCGTCGCCTCCCGCCTGACAACAACGGACGACAGGTTAGCAGTCGGTGAACGAACGCCCCTCAGCACTCGATCACGTTGACGGCCAGGCCGCCGCGTGCCGTCTCCTTGTACTTGACCTTCATGTCCGCCCCGGTCTCGCGCATGGTCTTGATGACCTTGTCGAGCGAGACGTGGTGCACCCCGTCGCCACGCAGCGCGAGCCGGGCCGCCGTGATCGCCTTGATGCTAGCCACCGCGTTGCGCTCGATGCAGGGGATCTGCACCAGCCCCCCGACCGGGTCGCAGGTCAGCCCGAGGTTGTGCTCCATGCCGATCTCGGCGGCGTTCTCCACCTGCTCGGGGGTGCCGCCGAGCGCCTCGGCCAGCCCGGCGGCGGCCATCGAGCAGGCCGAACCGACCTCGCCCTGGCAGCCCACCTCGGCCCCGGAGATCGAGGCGTTCTCCTTGAACAGCACCCCGATCGCCCCGGCGGCCAGCAGGAACCGCACCACCCCCTCGTCGGAGGCGTCCGGCACGAACCGGGTGTAGTAGTGCAGCACCGCCGGGATGATCCCGGCCGCGCCGTTCGTCGGGGCGGTCACCACCCGGCCACCGGCGGCGTTCTCCTCGTTGACCGCGAGCGCGAACAGGGTCACCCAGTCCATCGCGCGCAGCGGGTCGGCCGCGCCCGCGTCGGCCTCCAGGCTGCGGCGCAGCTCGGCGGCGCGCCGCCGGACCCGCAACCCGCCCGGCAGTACGCCGTCGCGGGTGCCGCCCCGGGCCACGCACTCCCGCATCACCCGCCAGATGTCCAGCAGCCCGGCCCGGACGTCCGCCTCGCCACGCCAGGACAGCTCGTTGGCGAGCATCACCCCGCTGATCGACAGGCCGGTGCCGGCGGTGACGTCGAGCAGTTCGGCACCGGTGGAGAAGGGGTGCGGCACGGCGGTGGTGTCCACGGTGATCCGGTCCGCCCCGGCCGCCGCCTCGTCAACCACGAACCCGCCGCCGACCGAGTAGTACGTCCGGCTGCGCACCTGCGCCCCTGCCGCGTCCCAGGCCGAGAAGACCATCCCGTTCGGGTGGTACGGCAGTGACCGGCGGCGGTGCAGTACCAGGTCCCGGTCCGGCTCGAAGTCGATCTCCTGGCTGCCGAGCAGGGCGAGCCGGCGTCGGGCGCGGATCTCGGCGACCCGGGGGCCGACGCTGTCGGTGTCCACCGTCTCCGGGCTCTCGCCGGCCAGGCCGAGCAGCACCGCCCGGTCGCTGCCGTGGCCGTGCCCGGTGGCGCCCAGGGACCCGAACAGCTCGACCCCGACCCGGGTCACGGTGTGCAGCAGCCCGTCGGCCTTCAGCCCGGCGACGAAGGTGCGACCGGCCCGCATCGGGCCCACCGTGTGGGAGCTGGACGGGCCGATGCCGACACTGAATAGGTCGAAGACACTGATCATCGCTGCGCTTCCTCGCCGTCGCCCGGGTGGTGCCGGGTCGGGCCGGGTCCGTGGCCGCCCGGGGTCCCCGGTGACCTGCTGATCCCGCCCGGGGTGGGGGCGGTGTCGATCGGCGAGCCTACCCGCCCCGCCCACCGCACCCCGTCGTCCGCACCCCGTCGTCGCGCCGGGCAGGCGTCGGCCGGGGTCGACTCGGGTAACCACCTACGGGTACGGGGTCACCGGATCACCCTCGGGACGGAGGGCACGGTGGCCGCCCCTTCCTACCGTGGAATGCAGCGCGGCGGATCGCCGCAGAGTGGGAGTACGACGATGAGTCGCAAACTGGTCCGACCCCGCGAGGGGCGCATGCTCGCCGGTGTCTGCGCCGGCCTGGCCCGCCGGTTCAACACCTCGGCCACCCTGGTCCGGCTGCTGTTCCTGCTGTCGCTGCTGCTGCCCGGCACGCAGGTGATCGTCTACCTGGTGCTGTGGATCCTGATGCCCAACGAGGACCGCTACGCCACCACCAGCTACTGACCGCGCCGGGCGTCCCCCGGCGGGATTGCGCCCGGCGGGATTGCGCCCGGCGGTCAAGAGGTTTGCGTCAACTTGAAGATCAAGACTGACGCAAACCTCTTGATCACCAAGACCGCCGTCGCACCCCCTACAGCGCCACCGCCTCGCGGCCCCGGGGCCGCGAGGCGGTGGCGCTTCGGGTCAGGAGGCCGTGTAGGTGATGGTGATCTTCTCGTAGCCGAGCGAGCGGAGCAGGCCCTCCAGCATCTTGCGGGTGTTCTCCTCGGCGCGCTGGGCCAGGCCGCTGTCCCGGGCCGCCGTGGTGATCCGCTCCTCGGCCATCCGGTAGACCTGCTGCTGCCGGTTGGGGTCGCCCTTGACCAGGTCACCGATCCGGTTGAACAGGCCGCGCTCCTCGGCGAAGACGTAGCTCTTGTCCATGTCGAGGTTGGTCTCGCCGAGCTGCGGCGCGGGCAGCTTGATCTCGACGGACTTGCCGTCGGCGGACGGCACCACCGCCCCCTCGCCGATCTTGCCGAAGTCGACGTACGCCTCGACGCTGCCCGCCCCGACGAACAGCGTCCGCTGGTTGAGCAGGAACTCCGGCACATTGTTGCGGTCGTTCTGGAGGTCGACCACGACCTGGAAGTTGCCCTCGGCTGCCACGTAGCGACTCAGATCCTGGATCGACTTGAGCAGCGGCGGCTGGCTGCGGTCGGTCTGTTCCTTGGCGAACGGGTTGCGGAAGTCCGGGAAGATCCCGGTCACCTGCGTGCCGAGCAACACCACCACGACCAACGCCGCCGCGCCGAGCACCCAGAGCAGCCCCCGGGCCGGGCCGCCACCCGAGCGGGGCGGGTCGGCCGGCGGGGTGTCGGGGTCGACCGGGTCGCCCGACCGGGTGCGCAGTGTGTCGGCGGTCGGGTAGCCGGGGAACTCACTCTGGGGGGTTTCACCGTCGCGGGCCATCGCCCTCACCGTCCTCGTCAGACACGTACCTCTGTCGATGACGGTACGGCCACCGTACGACGCGCGCGCGGCGAGCGACCCGAACGGGTGACGGGCGGTCGTCAGCCGAAGGCCGACAACCCGGTCAGCCGCTGCCCGACGACCAGTTGGTGGATCTCGGAGGTGCCCTCGTAGGTGAGCACGCTCTCCAGGTTGTTGGCGTGCCGCATCACCGGGTACTCGCCGGAGACCCCGTTCGCGCCGAGGATCGTCCGGCACTGCCGGGCGATCGCCAGCGCCTCCCGCACGTTGTTCAGCTTGCCCACGCTGACCTGGTCCGGCCGCAGCGTGCCCGCGTCGGCCAGCCGGCCCAGGTGCAGGGCGAGCAGCAGCCCCTTGTTCCACTCCACGGCCATGTCGGCGAGCTTGGCCTGGGTGAGCTGGAAGCCGGCCAGCGGACGGCCGAACTGGGTCCGGGTGCCGGCGTAGGACAGCGCCGTCTCCAGGCAGTCCCGGGCCGCGCCGAGCGCCCCCCAGACGATGCCCTGCCGGGCCTCGGTCAGGCAGCTCAGCGGTGCCCGGAGCCCGACCGCCCCGGGCAGCAGGGCGTCCGCCGGCAGCCGCACCCCGTCGAGGGCGATCTCGCCGGTCACCGAGGCCCGCAGCGACATCTTGCGGCGGATCTCGCGCGCCGTCACCCCGGGGGTGTCCATCGGTACGAGGAAACCCCGCACCCCCTCGTCGGTACGCGCCCAGATCACCCCGACGTCGGCGATCGGCGCATTGGTGATCCACATCTTCGCGCCGTCGAGAATCCAGTCGTCGCCGTCGCGGCGGGCCCGGGTGGTCATCGAGGCCGGGTCGGAGCCGTGGTCGGGCTCGGTCAGCCCGAAGCAGCCGATCGCCTCACCGGCGGCCATCGCGGGCAACCAACGCTGCTTGTGTTCCTCGCCGCCGAAGCGCCAGACGGCGTGCATGGCCAGCGAACCCTGCACCGACACCAGGGAGCGGACGCCGGAGTCGCCGGCCTCCAGCTCCAGGCAGGCCAGCCCGTACGCGACCATGGAGGAACCGGCGCAGCCGTACCCGGTCAGGTGCATGCCGAGCAGGCCGAGGCGGCCGAACTCGCGGGCCAGTTCCCGGGCCGGTACGTCGCCGTCCTCGTACCAGCCGGCGACATGCGGGCGGACCCGGTCGTCGACGAGCCGGCGGACGACGGCCCGGATCTGACGTTCCTCCTCGCTGAGCGAGGCGTCGACGTCCAGCAGGTCCAGCGGGGTGCCCATGGCCGCCACCTTAACGACTGCTCAGGCGGGCGTCACTCGGGCTGGCCGTTGTAGACCAGCACCCGGGCGTGGATCTGGTTGCGCTGCTGCAACGCCGCGCGCAACGCCCGGTGCAGGCCGTCCTCCAGGTAGAGGCCGCCGTTCCACTGCACCACGTGCGGGAACAGGTCGCCGTAGAAGGTGGAGTCCTCGGCGAGGAGCTTGTCCAGCGCCAGCTCGCGCTTGGTGGTGATGAGCTGGTCCAACCGCAACGGGCGGGGCGGGATCTCCGCCCACTGCTTCAACGTCAGGTTGTGCTCCGGATAGGGACGCCCGTCCCGGACCGCCTTGAAGATCACGGCACGCTCCCCTCCCCGTGGTCGGGCCGACCCTCGGCGTGGTGCCGGGTCACGCCGAGCTGCCGCACCGTGCGGCACCGATCACGGTGCCAGCCTATCCGCCCCCGCCACACCGCGTTCTGCTCCCCGTTGTCGGTTTCCGTCGCCCCGGCACCCCACCGCGCAGGGTACGAACCGGCATCAACTCCACCGGCCGCGCCGGACCACCTCGTCCACCGGCCGACGCCCCCGCCGCAGCGACGGTGACCGATGGTCCACCGCCCGATAACCTATCGTGACCGCGCCGATCGGGTGGTACTCCCCCGGCACCCCGAACGCCTCCCGGTACGCCGCCAGCCGGTCGGGGGGAATGCCGAAGAAGCACGCCCCCAGCCCCTCGTCCACGGCGGTGAGCAGCATCAGCAGCGCGGCGAAGCCGGTGTCGACGTACCAGTAGGGCACCGGCCAGCGGTCCTCCGAACGGTCCACCCAGCCCTTGTCCGGCTCGGCGTACCGCTCCAGGTAGGCCGAGCGGTTGGCGTGCGGCACCACGATCAGCGGGGCCCGGCGCATCCCGGCCAGCCACCGGTCCCGCCCACCACCGCCGGGCGTGGCCGCCGCCCAGAACCGGTCCCGGTCCGCCGGCTCCTCCAGCACCAGGAAACCCCAGCCCTGGGCGAAGCCGGCCGACGGCGCCCGGACCGCGTGGTCCAGCAGCCGCTGCACCACCTCCGGCGGCACCGGACGGTCCGGGTCGTAGTTACGCACCATCCGGCGACGCCGGACCACCTCGCCGAACTCCATGCTCAGACCCCGGGCCGGATGCCCCAGGTGCCCCGCCAGGTCTCCCCCGGGGCCAGCGCGATCACGTCCCGACCGGACCGGAACGCGTCCGGCGGGCAGGTCATCGGCTCCACCGCCACCGACCGGCGGTGCCGCTCGCCGGTCAGCGCGTCACCGGTGAACACCTGCCACCAGCCGAACTGCCGGTCAGCCCACAGGCGCACCCCGTCCGCGTCGTCCGGGGCGGTCAGGGTCACCGACGAACCACCGTCGTCGTCCCGGATCACGTCGCCGAAGCAGAGGTCGAGCTGCGCGTCGCCGATCGGCCGGGCGGTGGTCCAGTCGTACTCGGTGCCGGCCACCGGGGTCGCCCCGATCGGCAGCAGCCGGGCGTCGACCTGGAGCCGGCTGCGGGCCGGCAGCCGCATCGTCAGGTCGTCCACTGCGACCCCGGCCAGCCGCAGGTACGGGTGCACGGAGAACCCGAAGGGCGCGGCCTCGGCCCCGGTGTTGGTCACCTCGTGCTCGCCGCGCAACCCGTCGGCCCCCACGCTCCACCGGGTCCGCAGCCGCAGCGACCACGGGTAGCCGGGGGTCGGCGGCAGGTCGTAGCCGAGGGTCAGCGCGTCGGCCGACTCCTCGACCGGCTGCCAGCGCACCCAGTTGACCAGGCCGTGCAGGGCGACCCCCCGGGCCGGCTCGGTCAGGTCGAGCTGCAACGACCGGCCGCCGAAGGAGTACTGGCCGTCCCTGATCCGGTTCGGCCAGGGGGCCAGCACGTGCCCGGCGCTACCGGGGCTGATCTCGTCCTCGGCGTACCCGTCGAGGTAGTCGACCCCGTCCCGCCGGTAGGTCCGTACCCCACCGCCGACCTCGACGATGACGGCCTCGTGGCCGTCGGCGGCGATGGTCCACTGTGTCCCCGAGGGCGGGCGGTGCGCAGCGTTGTCCATGCCGTGACCTTAGTCCGTGCCCCGGGCCGCCCACCGGACCCGGCGCACCCGTCCCAGCGGGCGCGGGAGTCAGCCGCGCCCCTGCGCCGCCGCGCCCGCCCGGTAGCGCAGCAGGGCCGGGAAACTCACCACCAGCAGCACCGCCAGCCCGGCCGAGAGCAGCCCGCCGGCCACCCAGGCGACCGAGCCACCGAACCCGGCGGCCATCGCCCCGGCCCGCAGGTCGCCCAGCCGGGGCCCGCCGGCCACCACCACCGTGTTCACCCCCTGGAGCCGACCGCGCATCCGGTCCGGCGCGTAGACCAGCAGCATCGACTGCCGCAGCACCGCACTGACCAGGTCCGCCGCCCCGGCCACCGCGAGCAGCAGCACCACCAGCCAGAGCTGCCGGGCCAGCCCGGCCGCCGCGATGGCCAGCCCCCAGCCGACGACCGCCACCACCAGGGCGAGCCCCTGCCGCCGCAGCCGGCCGATCCAGCCGGAGGTCAGCCCGCCCAGCATCGCGCCGATCGCGATGGCGCTGTAGAGCCACCCCACCGCCGCCCCGCCGCCGAACCGTTCCTGCGCCACCTCGGGGAAGAGCGCCCGGGGCATGGCCAGGATCATCGCGATCAGGTCGATGGCGAACGAGGAGAGCAGCACCGGCGTGGTGGCCAGGTAGCGGAACCCGTCGAGGATGCCGGCCAGGCCACCCCGGCGCACCTCCCCCTCGGCCGGTGGGGCCGGAGGCATCGCGGGCAGCCGTACCGTCGCCACCACCAGCGCGGTGAACAGCAGGGCGTCGGCCGCGTACGCCACCGGCAGCCCGGCGTCGGTGCCGAGCCCGGCGAACACCAGACCGGCGGCGAGCGGGCCGGCCACCGACGCGGCGGTGAAGGTGGTGTAGTTCAGGGTGCTGCCCGCCGGGACCAGTTCGGGTGGGAGCAGCCGGGGGAGGATCGCCGACCGGGCCGGCGAGCTGATCGCGAACGCGATCGAGTGCACCGTCACCAGCGCCAGCAGCAGCACCGGGCTGCCGAAACCGGACAGCGCGTGGCCGAGCAGGCCGAGTACCGACAGCCAGAGCAGCGCCGAGCCGACGAGCAGCACCCGCCGCCGGTCCCGGGCGTCGGCCACCGCCCCGCCCCAGAGGCCGAAGACCAGCAGCGGCAGGAAACCGGCCACCCCGAGCAGCCCGACCCAGAACGAGTCCCGGGTCAGCGCGTACATCTCCACCGGCACGGCGACCGCGGTGAACTGGAACCCGAACATCGCCACCGTGTTGCCGAGCCACATCCGGCGGAACGCGGGGACCCGCAGCGGACGCAGGTCGATGGCCAGCCGACGGGCCCGACCCGTCCGGGCGGTCTCGACGGCGGTCACGGGGCCAGCCGCTCGACGACCCAGTCGCCCCCCTCGACCCGACGGAACCGCAGCCGGTCGTGCAGCCGCCCGGCCCGCCCCTGCCAGAACTCCACCGTCTCGGGGTGGACCCGGAACCCGCCCCAGTGCGGGGGCGCCGGGACCGGCGTGCCGGCCGGGAACCGCTCCGCCACCTCGCGGTACGCCTCCTCCAGCGCGGCCCGGTCCGGCACCACCGCCGACTGGGTGCTCGCCCAGGCCCCGAGCTGGGAGCCGCGCGGCCGGGAGGCGAAGTACGCCTCGGTCTCACCCCGCCCGACGTGCGCCACCCGACCGGTCACCACCACCTGCCGCTGCATCGGGAACCAGGGGAAGACCAGGCTGGCCCACGGGTTGTCGGCCAGTTCGGTGCCCTTGCGCGAGCCGTGGTTGGTGAAGAAGACGAACCCGTCCGGGTCGTACTCCTTGAGCAGCACGGTCCGGCCGCTGGGCCGACCGGCGGCGTCGGCGGTGCCGAGGACCATCGCGTTCGGTTCGGGCAGGCCGGCGGCGACCGCGTCGGCGAGCCAGCGGCCGAACTGGGTGGGCCAGTCGGCGGCCAGATCCGTCTCGGAAAGCCCCAGGTCGGCGGCGTACTCGTGCCGCATGGCCGCCAGGGCGGGTGTGTCGCCCGTCACGTCGTCCTCCTCACGCCGGCCGTCCGCGTCCCGACGACGCTGGTCAGCCCACCGATCAGTCTCACGGAGCGCACCCCGGCGTCCAGCGGCGGGGATGTCGCGTGCAGCACAGTCGCAGCGGGTCGCGCGCTTGGTTACTCACCAGGCAAGATGACACGAACACATCCCTGAGGGTCGCCGTAGGTACCGGGCCGGACCGAGCCCGTGGCGGGCGCACCGAGCCAGAAGCCAGGAGACGACATGGCCGACTTCAAACCGGGCCTCGAAGGCGTCGTGGCCTTCGAGACCGAGATCGCCGAACCGGACCGCGAGGGTGGCGCGCTGCGCTACCGGGGCGTGGACATCGAGGATCTGATCGGCCAGGTCTCCTTCGGCAACGTCTGGGCGCTGCTGGTCGACGGGCGCTTCGGCCCCGGCCTGCCGCCCGCCGAGCCGTTCCCGGTGCCGGTGCACTCCGGTGACATCCGCGTCGACGTGCAGTCCGCGGTCGCCATGCTCGCCCCGTACTGGGGGCTCAGTCAACTGCTCGACATCTCCGACGCCCAGGCCCGCGCCGACCTGGCCCGGGTCTCGGTCACCGCGCTGTCCTTCGTCGCCCAGTCCGCCCGTGGGCTGGGTCTGCCGGCGGTGCCGCAGAAGGAGATCGACAAGGCGGAGACCATCGTCGAGCGGTTCATGAAGCGCTGGCGGGGCGAACCGGACCCGCGGCACGTCAAGGCCGTCGACGCGTACTTCATCTCGGCCGCCGAGCACGGCCTGAACGCCTCCACCTTCACCGCCCGGATCGTCGCCTCCACCGGGGCCGACGCGGCGGCCTGCATCTCCTCGGGTATCGGCGCGCTCTCCGGCCCGCTGCACGGCGGCGCGCCGTCGCGGGTGCTCACCATGCTGGAGGCCGTCGAGCGCAGCGGCGACGCCGAGGGGTACGTCAAGGGCGTCCTCGACCGGGGCGAGCGGCTGATGGGCTTCGGCCACCGCGTCTACCGGGCCGAGGACCCGCGCGCCCGGGTGCTCCGGCGCACCGCCCGGGAGCTGGGCGCACCGCGCTTCGAGGTCGCCGAGGCGCTGGAGAAGGCCGCCCTGGCCGAGCTCCAGGCCCGCCGCCCGGACCGCGTCCTCGCCACCAACGTCGAGTTCTGGTCGGCCGTGGTGCTCGACTTCGCCGAGGTGCCGGCGCACATGTTCACCTCGATGTTCACCTGTGCCCGGATGGGCGGCTGGTCGGCGCACATCCTGGAGCAGAAGAAGCTCCAGCGGCTCGTCCGGCCGTCGGCCCGCTACGTGGGGCCGGGCACCCGCAAGCCGCAGCAGGTCGAGGGCTGGGACGCCATCCCGCACGGCGTCTGAGCACACGTGCTCCGTGAGGGGCGTCGACCGGCCGGTCGACGCCCCTCACGCGTGGCCGACCACCCGCCCCCGGTGTGTCCGACGCCTCAGCCCCGGGCCTGGGACCAGCCGGCATCCGGGCCGCCACGGGTGCGAGGATGAAGGCCGGCAGTGTCGCCGGACCAGGCCCGGACCCGGCCACGTCGTGCGCCAGCGCGCGTCCGCCGCGGCTCCGCGCCCGTTGAAGGGCCCGCCCTCGCCCATGCGGAAGGATCGAGAAAACCGTGGCTGACGCACCGACCATCCGGATTCCCGACGACATCAAGCCCGCCGACGGGCGGTTCGGCTGCGGGCCGTCCAAGGTCCGTCCGGCGGCGGTCTCCGCGCTCGCCGACGTGGCGACCAGCTTCCTGGGCACCTCGCACCGGCAGCAGACCGTCCGGGCCGAGGTCGCCCGGCTCCGCCGGGGCCTGGCCGAGTTCTTCTCCCTCCCCGAGGGCTACGAGGTGGTCCTCGGCAACGGCGGCACCACCGCCTTCTGGGAGGTCGCCACCTTCGGGCTGGTCCGCGACCGGGCCCAGTTCGCCAGCTTCGGCGAGTTCGGCGCCAAGTTCGCCAAATCGGTCTCCGACGCCCCGTTCCTCGGCGAGCCGACCGTGCGCAAGGCCGAGCCGGGCAGCGCCCCCCGCCTGGTCGCCGAGGCCGGGGTGGACGTCTACGCCACCCCGCACAACGAGACCTCCACCGGTGTCGCGGTGCCGATCGGCCGGGTCGCCGACGCCGACCCGGGCTCGCTGCTGCTGGTCGACGCCACCTCCGGGGCCGGCGGTCTGGACGTCAACGTCGGCGAGACCGACGTCTACTACTTCGCCCCGCAGAAGTGCTTCGGTTCCGACGGCGGCCTCTGGCTGGCCCTGATGTCGCCGGCCGCGCTGGAGCGGGCCACCGAGATCAAGGGCTCCGGCCGCTACATCCCGGCCTTCCTCGACCTGGTCACCGCGATCGACAACTCGCGGCTGGAGCAGACCTACAACACCCCGGCGCTGGCGACCATCTTCCTGGCCGCCGAGCAGACCGACTGGATGAACGCGCAGGGCGGCCTGAGCTGGGCGGCCAAGCGCACCGCCGAGAGCGCCGGGATCGTCTACGGCTGGGCCGAGCGGTCCGGGTTCGCCACCCCGTTCGTCACGGATCCGACGCTGCGCTCCAACGTGGTCGCCACCGTCGACTTCGCCGACGGGGTCGACGCCGCCGCGATCGCCAAGGTGCTGCGGGCCAACGGGATCGTCGACACCGAGCCGTACCGCAAGCTCGGCCGCAACCAGCTGCGGGTCGCGCTCTTCCCGGCGGTGGAGCCGTCCGACGTGGAGGCGCTCACCGCCGCCATCGACTACGTGGTCGAGCGGCTCTGATCACACCCGTCACCGTGGGTGGTCGCAGCGGCTGCTGCGGCCACCCACTGTGATCATTGCCGCAGCTCAGTCGCGACATGCGGATTCACCTCCCCCACCTGTGGGCAGATGGGCGTACGGTGGTGCGAGGACGCCCGGGTGGCCGGCTCGTGGCGTGACGGCCAGCGAAGCGGGACGGAGGCTACGCCATGCGCCCAGTACGCTTCGTCGCCCTCTCCGAGGACGGCCAGGCGCTGGTGCTCGCCGACGAGGTCGGGCGCCTGCTCGCCCTCCCGATCGACGAACGCATCGCGACCGTGCTGCACGCCGAGCCCGGTACGCCGCCGCTCGCCGTCGTTCCGGTCGGGGCCGATCCGACCCCGTCACTGTCCCCCCGGGACATCCAGGCCCGCATCCGCTCCGGTGAGTCCGCCGAGGACGTCGCCCGGATCGCCGGCGTCCCCGTCGACCGGGTGCTGCGCTACGCCGGCCCGGTGCTCCAGGAACGGGCCATGCTCGCCCAGCACGCCCGGCGCACCCGGCTCAAGGGCGCCGAGAAGGCCACCCCGCTGGCCGAGGTGGTCAACGGCCGGCTGGCCCAGCACGGCATCGACACCGAGAAGATCTCCTGGGACGCGTTCCGGCGCGACGACGGCACCTGGCGGATCATCGCGACCTGGCCGTCCGGCAAGGCCACCGCGCAGGCCGTCTGGGATCTCGACAAGCTCCGGCAGAACGTCACCCCGCACGACGACATGGCGCAGTACCTGTGCGCCGAGCGTCCCACGCCGATCCTCGGCCAGGAGCCGGCGCCGGAACGGGGCGGTCACGCGCTGCCCGGCCCGTCGCGCGGCGAGCCGAGCCGGGGCGGGCACGGCCTGCCGGCCGCCAGCG
>NZ_JACGMO010000096.1:0-29404 GCF_015354745.1 Micromonospora sp. S-DT3-3-22 | reverse complement strand
GCCGATCAGCTTGATGTAGGCCATCCCGCCGGTGGTGAAGCCGGCCACCACGATGATCAGCAACAGCGCGGCGGCGGTGATGATCCGACCGGTGCGTTGCAGGCCGGCGGCGACCGAGGCGGTGTTGATCGCCGGCAGGGTGAGGGTGGTCCGCACCGGCGGCGGCTTCGGGCTGCCCCGCACCGCGCTGACCGGCCGGGTGTCGTGGTGCACCGGGTGCTCGGGGAAGACCGACGCCACGTGCCCGTCCTCGCCGACGCCCAGCATCAGCACGTCGAAGTGGGGCAGCGCGGCATGGCCGGGCCGGGCGGCCCGGGCCAGCTCCTCGGCGTACGCGGCGGCCCCGGCCTCCGGGTCGTCGCCGGTCGGGCCGTCGGTGGCCGGCATCGGGTGCACCCGGGCCGGGTCCAGCGGCATCGCGTCCAGCAGCGCGGCGCGGGCCTGCGTCTCGTTGCGCTCCGGGTCGCCCGCCGGCAGGAAACGCTCGTCGCCCCACCAGACGTCCACCCGGGACCAGTCGACGGCGTCGTGGGCGGGCAGTGCGCCCACCGCCCGGTAGACCGCGGCGGCGATCCGCCCCCCGGTCAGCACGATCGACGCCGCGCCCCGCTCCGCCTGCGCGTCGAGCAGCTTCACCACCAGCCGGGCCGCCACCGCCTGCGCCAGCAGGTCGGCGTCGGCGTGCACGGCGACACTCGCCTCACTCATGTTGGCCTTTCCTGACCGCGCGACGCGGTCCTGCTCGTCGTGGCGGAAACCGGTCGGTCCGCCGGGTGCCGGTGTCACCGGGGATCTCGTCGTGCCGCGCCGCCCGCCGTGGCGGGCCGGCACCGTACGCCGGTGGGCGGCCCCGCAGGACCGCCCACCGCGTACGGGTCAGGATGCCGTGCTGGTGCCGGCGTGCGCGCTGACGCCCGCCTCCGCCCGCCGCGCGGTGGCCGGGTCCTTCCAGACGTGCACCCGCTGCGCCGGGCGCTGCTCCAGGCCGGACAGGCCGGCCGCCGCGCCCAACGCCTCGGCGTACACCTGGTCGGTGTCGAGCCGGCGCAGCTCCTCGGCCAGCTCGTCGCCGAGTGGCCGCCGCACCAGCGGCAGCACCCGGTCGTCCTGGCCGGTACGCCGGAAGGTCGCCAGGCTGTCGTCCCGGGTCAGCGTCAGCTCGTCGCCGTTGGCGCAGCGCAGCTGCACCTGACGCATCCTCGGGTGGTCGTCGGTGTGCTGCCACTGCGGGTCGATGCCGAGCCGGGCGGCCAGCCAGCCCCGCATCAGCGCCGCCGTCGGGTCGGTCCGCGGGGCCACCACGGTCGCCTCGGTGACCCGTGCCTCGGTGGTGTCGAACGCCCCGGCGACCAGGGTGCGCCACGGGGTGATCCGGGTCCACGCCAGGTCGGTGTCGCCGGGGGCGTAGTCCCGGGCCCGTTCCCGCAGCGCCTCGATCGGGTCGACGGCCTGCGCGCAGTCGGTGATCCGCCGGTCGGCGACCACCCCGAGGAAGTCGGTGGCGATCTCCGCCGGTGGTTCGCCGTGCCACCAGGTGACCACCGGCACGTCCGGCACCAGCAGCGGCATCACCACCGACTCGGCGTGCAGGGCGAGCCGGCCGTACATCCGGGTCACCACCGCCTCGCACGGGCCCAGCCGGCCGCCGACGACGATCTCCGCGTCCAACCGGTTGCGTTCCCGCTCCACGTCGGCGCGCACGACGACGAGCAGCCGGCACGGGTGGGCGGCGGCGGCGATGGTGGCCGCCGCCTCCGCGTCCCGGACCCGCTTCTCGTCGACCACGACGATCAGGGTGAGCGCCATCCCGCTGGCCACCCCGCCCGCGCTGCGCCGTTCGGCGGCGAGCGCCTTGACCACCTCGTTGCCGGTGGTGTCCCACAGCCCGATCACTGGTGCCTCCCGGTCCGCCCGCTGTGCCTGCTACCTACCTGCCCGTTCACGCCCGCCGCCAGGCGCGGCCCTCGCGGGCCAGCATCTCGTCGGCGGCCCGGGGACCCCACTCGCCGGACCGGTACGGCTCCGGCTTGGTGCCCTCCCAGGCGTGCTCCAGCGGGTCCACCACCGCCCAGCTCTGCTCCACCTCGGCGGCGTCCGGGAAGAGCGTCCGGTCGCCGATCAGTACGTCGAGCACCAGCCGCTCGTACGCCTCGGGGCTGGACTCGGTGAACGCCTCGCCGTACTGGAAGTCCATCGCGATGTCGCGGACCTCCATCGTGGTGCCCGGCACCTTGGAGCCGAACTTGAGCACCACGCCCTCGTCCGGCTGCACCCGGATGACGAGCTGGTTGGGGCCGAGGGACTCCATGTCGGCGGCGTTGAACGGCAGGTGCGGCGCCTTCTTGAACATGATGGCCACCTCGGTGACCCGTCGGGGCAGCCGCTTGCCCGCCCGGATGTAGAACGGCACCCCGGCCCAGCGCCGGTTCTGGATGCCCAGCTCCACGGCGACGTACGTCTCGGTGTTCGAGTCGGCGGGGACGCCCTCCTCGTCGAGGTAGCCGACGGCCCGCTGGCCGCCCACCCAGCCGGGCAGGTACTGGCCGCGTACGGTGCCCCGGGCCACGTCCTTCGGCAGGGTGATCGCCTTGAGCACCTTCAGCTTCTCGGCCCGGATCTCGTCGGCGTCGAAGCTGGTGGGCTCCTCCATGGCGACCAGGGCGAGCAGCTGGAGCAGGTGGTTCTGGAGCACGTCCCGGGCGGTGCCGACCGAGTCGTAGAAGCCGGCCCGGGTGCCGATGCCGACGTCCTCGGCCATGGTGATCTGCACCGAGTCGACGTACTTGGAGTTCCACAGCGGCTCGAAGAGGTTGTTGGCGAACCGCAGGGCGAGGATGTTCTGGACCGTCTCCTTGCCGAGGTAGTGGTCGATCCGGAAGACGTCCTGCCGGGTGAACACGTCGTCGACCAGATCGTTGAGTTCCTTCGCCGAGGGCAGGTCGTTGCCGAACGGCTTCTCCACCACCACCCGCCGCCAGCCGCCGCACTTCTCGTTGTCGGCCATCCCGGTGCGGGCCAGTTGCTTGAGCACCACCGGGAAGGCAGTCGGGGGGATGGAGAAGTAGAACGCGGCGTTGCCGTGGATGCCGTGGCTGTCGCGCAGCTGGTTCAGCGTCGCGGCGAGCTTGTCGAAGGCGGCGTCGTCGTCGAACGAGCCACCGACGAACTTGATGTTGCCGGCCAGCCGGCCCCACACCTCCTCGCGCCACGGTGTCCGGGCGTGCTGCTTGGCCGACTCGTGGGCCAGCGCCTCGAAGTCGCCGTCGCCCCAGTCGCGCCGGGCGAAGCCCAGCACCACGAAACCGGGGGGCAGCAGCCCCCGGTTGGCCAGGTCGTAAACCGCCGGCAGCAGCTTCTTGCGCGCCAGGTCACCGGTCACCCCGAAGATCACCAGGGCGCACGGCTCCGGGATCCGGGGGAGTCGTCGGTCCTGCGCGTCGCGCAGCGGATTCACGCCGCCTCCTCGCTCCGTGTGGTCCATGTCGTCCATCGTCACGCCCGCCATCGTCCGATCGCATCCAGCAGCCGGGCCGGCCCGGCCGGCCTGTCGGTCAGGTGCGGCGGTGGCACCGGCCCGGGTCGGCCGGCAGGTGCCACCGGGCCGCCCCGCGTGCGCGGGACGGCCCGTACGGCAGCGGGCGCGGTCGATACGACCGCGTCCGCCCCGTGCACCGCGAGACCGGCGGCGGCATCGGCCGGGCCGGTCAACAGGTCACTCACATCGCCACCCCGTCGGGGTGCCGGCGGCGTGGGGCGTCGCGGGGACCGGCCCCGCGACGCGTCCGACGCCGTTGGTCACGCGTTCCCGCCGGCCCGCTGGGCCGCGTCGGCGTTGCCCTTGGCGGCCTTGTTCGGGGCGCCGGTGCCCTGCGCCGCGGCGGCCAGCGACTTGCGGACGCCGTCGAGCAGCTCGCTCCAGCTCGCCTCGAACTTCTCCACGCCCTCCCGCTCCAGGGTGGCGATCACGTCGTCCATGTCGATGCCGACGGCGGCCAGGTCGGCGAAGACCTGCCGGGCCGCGTCGTACGCGCCGGTGATGGTGTCGCCCCGGGTCTCCCCGTGCTCGGCGTACGCCGTCACGACCGACTCCGGCATGGTGTTGACGGTGCCCGGCGCGATCAGCTCCTCGACGTAGATCACGTCGCGGTAGTCCGGGTTCTTGGTCGAGGTCGACGCCCACAGCGGGCGCTGCGGGTGGGCGCCGGCGTCGGCCAGGGCCTGCCACCGGTCGGAGGAGAAGACCTCGGTGTAGCGCTCGTAGGCGAGCTGGGCGTTGGCCACGGCGGCCTTGCCGCGCAGCGCCTTGGCCTCGTCGGAGCCGATCTTGTCCAGTCGCTTGTCGATCTCGGAGTCGACCCGGGAGACGAAGAACGAGGCCACCGAGCCGATGGTGGACAGGTCGTGGCCGTTGGCCTTCGCCTGCTCCAGGCCGGCGAGGAACGCCTCCATCACCGCCGAGTAGCGGTCCAGCCCGAAGATCAGCGTGACGTTGACGCTGATCCCCTCGGCCAGGGTCGCGGTGATCGCCGCCAGCCCCTCCTCGGTGGCCGGGATCTTGATGAACAGGTTCGGCCGGTCCACCAGCCACCACAGCGCCTTGGCCTCGGCGACCGTCCGGTCGGCGTCGTGGGCGACCCGCGGGTCGACCTCGATGGAGACCCGCCCGTCGACCCCGGCGCTGCCGTCGTACGACGGGCGCATCACGTCGCACGCCCAGCGCACGTCGTAGGTGGTGAGCATCCGGACGGCCTCTTCGACCTCGATGCCCCGGGTGGCGAGGTCCTTCAACTGCCAGTTGTACTCGTCGGCGTCGCTGAGCGCCTTGGCGAAGATGGTCGGGTTGGTGGTCACCCCGGCCACGTGCTGCTCGCGGCGGAGCCGGTCCAGCCCGCCGGAGCTCAGTCGTACCCGGGAAAGGTCGTCGAGCCAGACCGCCACTCCGGCGGCGGTGAGGTCACCCAGTCTGTCCGTCATGTCGTCCACACTCCCTCAGTTGCCGGTCGTGAAACCGGTGATGTCGCCCACCCGGGTCAGCGCCGCGTGCGCGGCGGCGACGATCCGGTCGGGGGTGAAGCCGAACTGCTCGAACAGCACGGTGTGCGGGGCGCTGGCCCCGTAGTGCTCCAGGCTGACGCTCTCGCCCAGGTCGCCGACGACGCCCCGCCAGGACATCCCGATCCCGGCCTCGACGCTCACCCGGGCCTGCACCCCGCGCGGCAGCACCGACTCCCGGTACGCCTCGTCCTGCTCGTAGAACCACTCCTGGCAGGGCATCGACACCACCCGGGTGGGGGTGCCGTCGGCCTCCAGCCGCTCCCGGGCGGTGAGGCAGAGCTGCACCTCGGAACCGGTGCCCACGATGATCACCTGCGGCTTGCCGCTCGACGCCTCGGCCAGCACGTAGCCGCCCTTGGCGGTGCCCTCGGCGCCCGCGTACCGCTCCCGGTCCAGGGTCGGCAGCGGCTGCCGGCTCAGCGCCAGCGCGGTCGGCCGGTCGGTGTGCTCCAGCGCCTGCCGCCACGCCCAGGCGGTCTCGTTGGCGTCGGCCGGGCGGACCACGTCGAGGCCGGGGATGGCGCGCAGCGCGGTCAGGTGCTCCACCGGCTGGTGGGTCGGGCCGTCCTCGCCGAGACCGATCGAGTCGTGCGTCCAGACGTACGTCACCGGCAGCTTCATCAGGGCGGCGAGCCGCACCGAGGGGCGCATGTAGTCGCTGAACACCAGGAAGGTGCCGCCGTACGGGCGGGTGCCGCCGTGCAGGGCGATGCCGTTGAGGATCGCGCCCATGGCGTGCTCGCGGATGCCGAAGTGCAGCGTGCGGCCGTACTCGTGGCCGGGGAAGTCCTTGGTGGCGTGGGCGGCCGGGATGAACGACGGCTCGCCCTTCATGGTGGTGTTGTTGCTCTCGGCCAGGTCGGCCGAGCCGCCCCACAGCTCCGGCAGCACCGGGGCGAGCGCCTCCAGCACCTTGCCGGAGGCGGCCCGGGTGGCCACGCCCTTGGCGTCGGCGGGGAAGGTCGGCAGCGCGTCCGTCCAGCCCTGCGGCAGGACCCGGCCGGCGATCCGGTCGTAGAGCGCCTTGCGCTCCGGGTTGGCCTGCGCCCAGCTGTCGAACTCGCCGGTCCACGCCTGCTCGGCCTCGGTGCCCCGGGTCAGCACCCCCCGGGCGTGCGCGAGCACCTCCTCGTCGACCTGGAAGCTCTGCTGCGGGTCGAAGCCGAGGATCTCCTTGGTGGCCTTCACCTCGTCGCCGCCGAGCGCCGAGCCGTGGATCTTGCCGGTGTTCTTCTTGTTGGGCGCGGGCCAGCCGATGATGGTGCGCAGCGCGATGAACGAGGGACGGGCGGTCTCCGCCTTCGCCGCCAGCAGCGCCTGGTAGAGCGCCTCCACGTCCTCGTGGTAGTCGCCCTGGTCGGCGTCGCCGGCCCGCCAGTCGACGGTCTGCACGTGCCAGCCGTACGCCGCGTAGCGGGCCGCCACGTCCTCGCTCTTGGCGATGCGGGTGTCGTCCTCGATGGAGATCTCGTTGTCGTCGTAGATCAGCGTGAGGTTGCCCAGCTGCTGGTGCCCGGCCAGCGCGCTCGCCTCGTGGCTGATGCCCTCCTCGATGTCGCCGTCGGAGGCGATGCACCAGATCTGGTGGTCGAAGACCGAGGTGCCCGGCTCGCTCTCCGGGTCGAACAGGCCCCGCTCGCGGCGGGCCGCCATCGCCATGCCCACCGCGTTGCCCAGGCCCTGACCGAGCGGGCCGGTGGTGGTCTCGACCCCGGGGGTGTGGCCGTGCTCCGGGTGGCCCGGGGTGAGCGAGCCCCACTGCCGCAGCGACTTCAGGTCGTCCAGGCTCAGCGGGTAGCCGGAGAGGAAGAGCTGGATGTAGAGCGTGAGGCTGGAGTGCCCGGCGGACAGGACGAACCGGTCCCGGCCGGGCCAGTTCGGGTCGGCCGGATTGTGCCGCATCACCCGGTTGAACAGCAGGTACGCCGCGGGCGCGAGGCTCATCGCGGTGCCGGGGTGGCCGTTGCCGGATTTCTCCACGGCATCCATGGCCAGAACGCGGACGGTGTCGACGGCCCGGCGGTCGAGGTCGGTCCAGTTGAGTGCGGGTCGGTTGGCAGCCACTATGGTTGTGCTCCTCGGCAGATGGGCGGAACCCTCACTGGTGACCCTATCGAGCGGGTCTAAACGTCCGCCCGGGGATCTCAGCAGGCAGTTACGTACGGGCCGGCCGGATCGTTCGGTCACCCGTCAGGTGTGACGGCCCGCACCGTTGTCGGGTCGCCCGGGCAGCGAAAACGACGACGCGTAGTGTGTGGTCCGGTGTGTGGACCCCGACGGGGTCCCGCCGAACCGACTTCCCCTGCCGACGCCGGAAGGTGGCAATCCGTGAGCATGATCACCGAGCGCCCCGTCAGCAACTCTGCCGGGCAGCCGCCGGTGCGCACGGTGGGCGGGCGGCCGACGGCCCGTCGGCGGGACGTCCGGGCGGTGGTGTCGGCGTACGTGACGCTCACCAAGCCGCGCATCGTGGAGCTGCTGCTGGTGACCACGGTGCCGGCGATGATGCTCGCCGAGGGCGGTCTGCCGTCGCTGTGGCTGATGGCCGTGGTGCTGGTCGGCGGCTCCCTGGCCGCCGGTGCGGCGAGCGTGCTGAACTGCTACATCGACCGGGACATCGACCAGTTGATGCGGCGCACCAAGCGGCGTCCGCTGCCGGCGCACACCGTCTCGCCGCGTAGCGCCCTGGTCTTCGGGCTGGTGCTGGCGGCGGTGTCGGTCGCGTTGATGGCGACGTTCACCAACCTGCTGGCCACCGCGCTGACGCTGGCCGCGATCGTCTACTACGACCTGGTCTACACGCTCTGGCTCAAGCGCACCACGACGGCGAACACCTTCTGGGGCGGCGCGTGCGGGGCGGCCCCGGTGCTGATCGGCTGGGCGGCGGTGACCGGGTCGCTGGCCCCGGCGGCCTGGGTGCTGTTCGCGGTGGTCTTCTTCTGGCAGATGCCGCACTTCTACCCGCTGGCGATGAAATACAAGGACGACTATGCCCGCGCCGGCATCCCGATGCTGCCGGTGGTGGCCTCGCCCCGGCGGGTCAACGCCGAGATCCTGATCTTCGCCTGGCTGACGGTGGCGACCTCGCTGGCGCTGTGGCCGTTGGGCATGAGCGCGGTGTACGGGGTGCCGACCGCCGTGGTGGGCGCCGTCTTCCTGGTCGAGGCGCACAAGCTCTGCCGGCGGGTGACCCGGGGTGAGCCGGTCAAGCCGATGCGGCTGTTCCACTGGTCGACGACCTACCTGACCATCGTGTTCGTCGCGGTGGCCCTCGACGCTCTGCTCTGATCTCCGCCGTGCCCGCCGCGCCGTTTCCCCGTGGGTGGTGCGGGCGGGCCGCGTCGGGTCCGGTGGCGGTGCCCGGACGGCCGCGACACGCCGGGGACGGTTCGGGTCTCCGCCCGCATGATGGGATTTTCTTCGGGGTTCGGCGAGTGCCACAAGCTGGACACATCGGGGCGATCCAACCCGGCCGTTATGCCCGTACTTATCCGTCATGGCCGGGCAATACGCCCGCGCTTTCCGATAAACCCTCGGGTAATTGGTATCACAAATAGTTCATGATTCTCGCGCGTAGGGGTGGAAGTCTGCTTAGGCTTCGCGTCATGGCAGAAGGTTCCGATACGACGCTGACGGCCGAGCAGACCGCCGGAGCGGCCCCCACCGGGCTGGTCGCTGGCATCAGGTCCTTCGCCGCCGCCCACGGCGGCGCGAAGGCGGTCATCGAGTACGTCGGCAAGCGTGGTGCCCGGATCGTCCTGGTCGGCACCGACGGCGCGTGGGGCGACCAGTTCGCCGAGGACACCGTGACCGCCCGGGAGGCGTGCGCCCAGGCGGGAGTCGCCGTCGAGAACGCCTGGGAGCGTGAGCTGATGGACCAGATGCGGCCGAGCAACGACCTGTGGCGGTCGATGGCCCGGCGCACCATGGCCCGTTGACCGACAACCCGACCCACCACCAGTCGACCCGGGGGGAACCCCGGGTCGCTCTCGTCACCTGCTCCCGTTTCGCCGACCTCTACGCCGACGACCGGCTCGTGCTCGCCCCGCTGGCGGCCCGGGGCGTCACCGGCGAGGCGGCCGTCTGGGACGACCCCCGGGTCGACTGGGCCGGCTACGACCTGGTGGTGCTCCGCTCACCCTGGGACTACGCCCCGCGCCGCGACGAGTTCGTCGCCTGGGCCGCGTCGGTGCCGACCCTGGTCAACCCCGCCGACGTGGTGCGGTGGAACACCGACAAGCGCTACCTCGGTGAACTCGCCGCCGCCGGGGTGCCCACCGTGCCGACCTCCTGGGTCGCGCCGGGCGACGACTGGGTCCCGCCCCCGACCCCCGGCCGGTACGTGGTGAAGCCGACGGTCAGCGCCGGCAGCCTCGACACCGGCCGGTACGACCCCGCCGACCCGACCCACCGGGACCTGGCCGTGGCGCACGTACGCCGGCTGACGGCCGCCGGCCGGACCGCCATGGTCCAGCCGTACCTGGACGCGGTGGACACCGCCGGGGAGACCGCGCTGCTCTTCGTGGCCGGCCCGGACGGCCTGACGTTCAGCCACGCCATCCGCAAGGGCGCCATGCTCGACGGCCCGGACCTGGGCGTCGAGGGCCTGTACCGGCCGGAGCGGATCGACGCGCGCACCGCCACCGGTGAGCAGTTGGCCGTCGCCGAGCGGGTGCTGGCCGAGGTCCCCGGCGGCCCGCAGCGGCTGCTCTACGCCCGGGTGGACCTGATCCCCGGCCCGGACGGCGCACCCGTGCTGATCGAGCTGGAACTGACCGAGCCGTCGCTGTTCCTCGGTCACGCCGACGGTGCCGCCGAGCGGCTCGCCGACGCGGTGCTGGTCCACCTCGCCCGCCGCTGACCGCCCGGGCCACGCCCGGCGGTGGCGTCGCCGCGTCCCGGCGCGATCGACCTGGTCCCGGCCGGCCCGCCCGGGGAAACGCTCAGACGGTGGCCGGCACCCGCTGCTGCTCGGCCGGTGGCGACGCCGGGTCGCCGGCGACCGGCCGGCGCTGCCGGGTCGACCAGAGCATCGCCAGGGTGGCCAGCAGCACCAGGCAGGAGCCGAGCATGTGCGCGGCGACCAGCACGGCCGGCAGGTGGGTGAAGTACTGCACGAAACCGATCAGGCCCTGCCCCAGCTCCACCGCGACCAGCACCAGGGCGGCGCGGGCCGGGCCGGTCGCGCCGACCGCCCGCAACGCCAGGACCAGCGCGACGGAGAGGCCGATCAGCAGGAACACCCCGTCGGCGTGCACCTGGGAGATCGTCTCCGGGTCCAGCCCGTTGCGGGCGGCCCCGTGGTCGCCGGCGTGCGGGCCGCTGCCGGTCACCCAGGTCCCGACCACCAGCACGGCGACGCTGACGGCGGTGGTGAGCCGGGCGAGGGTACGCAGCGGCCCGGGCACCACCGGCACCACCGGCCCGTCCGGGTCGACGATCCGTCGCCAGAGGGCGTACGCGGCGGCGATGACCGCCATCGAGGCGAGGAAGTGCAGCCCGACCACCCACGGGTTGAGGTTGGTCAGCACGGTGATCCCGCCGATCACGGCCTGCGCGGGGATGCCGAGGAACACCGCCACCGCCAGCGGGCGCAGCCCGGCGCGCCGGGGCCGGTGGGCCAGCACGGCCAGCAGGGTGGCCAGCGCGATCGCCCCGACGGCGAAGGTGAGCAGCCGGTTGCCGAACTCGATCACCCCGTGCACGCCCATCTCGGCGGTGGTGGTGTAGGACGCGTCGGTGCACCGGGGCCAGGTCGGGCAGCCGAGCCCCGACGCGGTGAGCCGGACCGCCCCGCCGGTCACCACGATGGCCACGTTGGCCACGATCGAGGCGTACGCGAGGCGGCGCAGCAGGGTGGTCGAGACCGGGAACCGGACGGATCGCTTCACGGAGCGAATCCTACGCACCGTAGTTGATCCCGATCGGGTGACTCCGCCGGCCCGGTGGGCCGGATCACCGGGGTCGGGTTTGCGGGCCCCCGGCGAATTACGTAACGTTGGCGTTGTGAAAAAAGCGGCGGCGCTCTCCGGGCACCCGTCGACGGCCGCCCCGGCCGTCGGCGTCGGTGCGCGGTCCCGCCGTGCCGTGCGGCGCGGGACGGAGGCCGCGCGGCGGGCCACGCCGGCCCCGACGCCGGACGCCCCCACCGACCTGTCCACCCGTGACCGGGTGACCCGGCTCCTGCTGGAGCAGGGGGCGGCCACCGCCGGCCAGCTCGGCTCGGCGCTCGGTCTCAGCCCGGCCGCGATCCGCCGGCACCTCGACGCGATGCTCGCCGACGGCGACGTGGTCGCCCGGGAGCAGACCGTGCGGGGCAGCCGGGGGCGGGGCCGACCGGCGAAGGTCTTCCTGCTCACCGACGCGGCCCGGGGGCGTTGCGGCACCCACCACTACGACAACATGGCCACCGCCGCGCTGCGCTGGATCGCCCGCAACGGCGGCCCGGACGCGGTCGAGGCGTTCGCCGCCGACCAGGTCGCCGCGCTGGAGGCCCGCTGCCGGGCCGCCATGGAGGACGCCGGCGACGATCCGCTGGCCCGGTCCGAGGCACTCGCCGGTGCGCTCACCGCCGAGGGCTACGCTGCCAACGCGTCGACGATCGCCTCGGGCGGGCAGCTCTGCCAGCACCACTGCCCGGTGGCGCACGTGGCCGCCGAGTTCCCCCAGCTGTGCGAGGCCGAGACGGCGGTCATCTCCCGTCTGGTCGGCACCCACGTGCAGCGTCTGGCCACCATCGCGCACGGCGACGGGGTGTGCACCACGCACATTCCGGCCCAGCCGCGCGCCCAGTCCGGTAACACCGTCACCACTGTGAGGACAGATAGATGACCGAGCAGATCGTCCAGCCCCTGACCCAGGAAGAGCAGCTCGCCGCCCTCGGTCGCTACGAGTACGGCTGGGCCGACTCCGACGTCGCCGGGGCCACGGCCCAGCGCGGTCTCAACGAGGCGGTGGTGCGGGACATCTCGGCCAAGAAGAACGAGCCGGCCTGGATGCTCGACCTGCGGCTCAAGGGTCTGCGGCTGTTCGGCCGCAAGCCGATGCCGTCCTGGGGGGCCGACCTCACCGGGATCGACTTCGACAACATCAAGTACTTCGTGCGTTCCACCGAGAAGCAGGCCACCAGCTGGGAGGACCTGCCGGAGGACATCAAGAACACCTACGACCGGCTGGGCATCCCCGAGGCGGAGAAGCAGCGGCTGGTCGCCGGGGTCGCGGCGCAGTACGAGTCCGAGGTGGTCTACCACAAGATCCGCGAGGATCTGGAGGAGCAGGGTGTCCTCTTCCTGGACACCGACACCGCCCTCAAGGAGCACGAGGACGTCTTCAAGGAGTACTTCGGCACGGTGATCCCGGTCGGCGACAACAAGTTCGCCGCGCTGAACACCTCCGTGTGGTCCGGTGGCTCGTTCATCTACGTGCCGAAGGGCGTGCACGTGGAGATCCCGCTCCAGGCGTACTTCCGGATCAACACCGAGAACATGGGCCAGTTCGAGCGGACGCTGATCATCGTCGACGAGGGCGCGTACGTGCACTACGTCGAGGGTTGCACCGCGCCGCTCTACTCCTCCGACTCGCTGCACAGCGCGGTCGTCGAGATCGTCGTCAAGAAGAACGCGCGCTGCCGCTACACGACCATCCAGAACTGGTCGAACAACGTCTACAACCTGGTCACCAAGCGGGCCGTCTGCCACGAGGGCGCCACCATGGAGTGGGTCGACGGCAACATCGGCTCCAAGGTGACCATGAAGTACCCGGCGGTCTACATGACCGGCGAGCACGCCAAGGGCGAGGTGCTCTCGGTGGCGATGGCCGGTGAGGGCCAGCACCAGGACGCCGGGGCCAAGATGGTGCACGCCGCGCCGCACACCAGCAGCACCATCGTGTCGAAGTCGATCGCCCGGGGCGGCGGCCGTACCTCGTACCGGGGGCTGGTGCAGGTGCTGGAGGGTTCGCACCACAGCCGCAGCACGGTCAAGTGCGACGCGCTGCTGGTCGACACCGTCTCCCGCTCGGACACCTACCCGTACGTCGACATCCGCGAGGACGACGTGTCGATGGGGCACGAGGCCACCGTCTCCAAGATCAGCGACGACCAGCTCTTCTACCTGATGAGCCGGGGGCTGAGCGAGGACGAGGCGATGGCGATGATCGTGCGCGGCTTCATCGAGCCGATCGCCAAGGAACTCCCGATGGAGTACGCCCTGGAGCTCAACCGCCTGATCGAACTCCAGATGGAGGGCGCGGTCGGCTGACGCCGCCCCGCCGCCCACGACACCGTCGTCCCGGACAGACAGACCAAGGAAGAGATGACTACCCAGGCTTCCGCGCCGCCCAGCACCAAGTCGCAGGCGCTCCGCTCGTACGACGTCGCCGACTTCCCGGCCCTGACCGGCCTGGAGGAGGAGTGGCGCTTCACCCCGCTCAAGCGGCTCCGTGGGCTGACCGGTGGGGCGCAGGCCGCCACCGGTACGGTCCGCCACGAGTACGCCGACCTGCCGGCCGGCGTCACCGTCGGGCGGATCGGCCGGGACGACCCCCGGGTGGGCAGCGTGCTCACCCCGGTCGACCGGGTCAGCGCGCTGGCCTACGGCGGCGCCGGTGAGGCGTTGCTGGTCGAGGTCGCGGCCGAGGCCGTGGTCGACGTGCCGGTGAGCCTGCGGGTGGTCGGGGACGACGCCACCGGGCTGGCCTTCGGGCACACATTCGTCGACGTGGGCCGGTTCGCCGAGGTGGTGCTGGTGCTGGAGCACGTCGGTGCGGCGACGCTGGCCGACAACGTCGAGGTGGCGGTGGCCGACGGGGCGAAGCTGACCCTGGTCACGGTGGCCGACTGGGCCGCCGACGCGGTGCAGGCCCAGCACCTGAAGATCCGCCTCGGCCGGGACGCCAAGGTGTCGCACGTCCAGGTGAGCCTCGGCGGTGACCTGGTCCGCCAGTCCACCACGGTCGAGTACACCGGCCGGGGCGGCGAGGCCGAGCTGTACGGCGTCTACTTCGCCGACGGCGGCCAGCACCTGGAGCACCGGCAGCTCGTCGACCACAACGTGCCGGACTGCCGCAGCTACGTCGGCTACCGGGGCGCGTTGCAGGGCGACGAGGCGCACACCGTCTGGGTGGGTGACGTGCTGATCCGGGCCGAGGCGACCGGCACCGACACGTACGAGATCAACCGGAACCTGCTGCTCTCCGACGGCGCGCGGGCGGACTCCGTACCCAATCTGGAGATCGAGACCGGCGAGATCGCCGGTGCCGGCCACGCCAGCGCGACCGGCCGGTTCGACGACGAGCAGCTGTTCTACCTGATGGCCCGGGGCATCCCGGCGGACGAGGCGCGTCGCCTGGTGGTCCGGGGCTTCTTCGCCGAGGTGATCAACAAGATCCCGGTCGAGCCGCTGCGCGAGCGGCTCGGCGACGCGATCGAGGCCCGGCTCACGAAGGCCGGGGCCTGACATGATCCGGATCTGCGCGACCGGGGACGTGCCGCAGGGCAGCGTGGTCAGCGCCGACGTGGACGGCACCCCGATCGCCGTCGTGCACGGCACCGACGGCGGGTTCTACGCCGTGCACGACGAGTGCTCGCACGCCTCGGTCGCCCTCTCCGAGGGTGAGGTCGAGGGCTGCACGCTGGAGTGCTGGCTGCACGGTTCCCGGTTCGACCTGCGCACGGGCGAGCCCACCGGGCTGCCCGCCACCGAACCCGTTCCCGTCTACGCCGTCGAGGTCCGCGACGGCGACATCTACCTTCCCGTGGGCGCCGACGGCCGCCCGACGCCGAGCAATGGAGTGACCCGATAATGAGCACCCTGGAGATCCGCGACCTGAAGGTGTCGGTCAAGCTGCCCGAGGGTGAGCTCAAGCCGATCCTGTCCGGTGTCGACCTGACCGTCCGGTCGGGGGAGACCCACGCGATCATGGGCCCGAACGGCTCCGGCAAGTCGACCCTGGCGTACTCGGTCGCCGGCCACCCCAAGTACGAGATCACCGGCGGCTCGGTGACCCTCGACGGGGCCGACGTGCTGGAGATGACCGTCGACGAGCGGGCCCGCGCCGGCCTCTTCCTGGCCATGCAGTACCCGGTCGAGGTGCCCGGCGTCTCGGTGGCGAACTTCCTGCGGACCGCCAAGACCGCCATCGACGGCGCGGCCCCGAAGCTGCGCACCTGGGGTGGCGAGCTGCGCGGCGCGATGGAGAAGCTTCAGATGGACCCGGCGTTCGCCCAGCGCAACGTCAACGAGGGCTTCTCCGGCGGCGAGAAGAAGCGGCACGAGATCGTGCAGCTGGAGCTGCTCAAGCCCAAGATCGCCATCCTCGACGAGACCGACTCCGGCCTCGACGTGGACGCGCTGCGGGTGGTCAGCGAGGGGGTCAACCGGGTCCGCGACACCGGCGACACCGGCCTGCTGCTGATCACCCACTACACCCGCATCCTGCGCTACATCAAGCCCGACTTCGTGCACGTCTTCGTGGCCGGCCGGATCGTCGAGCAGGGCGGCCCGGAGCTGGCCGACAAGCTTGAGGAAGAGGGCTACGAGCGGTACGTCGCCGGAGCCGGCGCGGCGCGGGCCTGAGCGTCCGATGACCTCCATCGCGATCCCGGCGGGCATGCCGCAGTACGACGACGTGCCCCGCTTCGACGTGGCGCGGGTGCGGGCCGACTTCCCGATCCTCGACCGGGAGGTCAACGGGCACCGGCTGGTCTACCTCGACAGCGCCAACACCTCGCACAAGCCCCGGCAGATGCTCGACGTGCTCGCCGGGCACTACGCGATGCACAACGCCAACGTGTCGCGCTCGGTGCACACCCTGGGCACCGAGGCGACCGAGGCGTACGAGGGGGCGCGGGCGAAGATCGCCGCGTTCGTCAACGCGCCCAGCGTCGACGAGGTGGTGTTCACCAAGAACTCCACCGAGGCGATCAACATCGTGGCGTACGCCTTCTCCAACGCCTCGCTGCGCGCCGACGCCGACGAGCGGTTCCGGCTCGGGCCGGGCGACGAGATCGTGATCTCCGAGATGGAGCACCACTCGAACATCGTCCCGTGGCAGTTGCTGGCCGAGCGGACGGGCGCGACGCTGCGCTGGTTCCCGGTCACCGACACCGGCCGGCTGGACGAGTCGGGGCTGACCGAGCTGGTCACCGAGCGGACGAAGATCGTCGCGCTGGTGCACACCTCCAACATCCTCGGCACGGTCAACGCCACCGCCCGGATCACCGAGCGGGTCCGCCAGGTGGGTGCGCTGCTGCTGCTCGACTGCTCGCAGTCGGTGCCGCACCAGCCGATCGACGTGGTCGACCTCGACGCCGACTTCATCGTCTTCACCGGGCACAAGATGTGCGGGCCGACCGGCATCGGCGTGCTGTGGGGGCGGGGCGAGCTGCTCGCCGCGATGCCCCCCGTCATGGGTGGCGGCTCGATGATCGAGACGGTGTCGATGGCCCGGTCCACGTTCGCCGCGCCGCCGGCCCGGTTCGAGGCGGGCACCCCGCCGATCGCCGAGGCCGTCGCGCTCGGCGCGGCGGTCGACTACCTCACCGGCGTCGGGATGCGGGCGATCCAGTGGCACGAGAAGGAGCTGACCGCGTACGCGCTGGACGCCCTCGCGACCGTGCCGGGGCTGCGGATCTTCGGCCCGACGGTGCCGGTCGGCCGGGGCGGCACCATCTCGTTCGCGCTCGGCGACGTGCACCCGCACGACGTCGGTCAGGTCCTCGACTCGCTCGGCGTGCAGGTGCGGGTGGGCCACCACTGCGCCAAGCCGGTCTGCACCCGGTTCGGGGTGCCGGCGATGACCCGGGCGTCGTTCTACCTGTACACCACCACGGAGGAGATCGACGCCCTGGTGGCGGGTCTCGAACAGGTGCGGAGGATCTTCGACTGATGCAGCTGGACCAGCTCTACCAGGAGATCATCCTGGACCACTACAAGCGCCCGCAGGGGCGCGGGCTGCGCGACGCCGACGACCCCGACGCCGAGGTGGGCGAGGCGCACCACGTCAACCCGACCTGCGGCGACGAGGTCACCGTACGGGTGGCCGCCGTCGACGACATCGTGGTGGACATCTCGTACGACGGGGCCGGCTGTTCGATCAGCCAGGCGTCGGCGAGCGTGCTGTACGACCGGCTCTCCGGCCGGTGCGCGGAGGAGATCGCCGCCGTGCACGCGGGATTCGTGGCGTTGATGTCCGGCCGTGGCCAGGTCACGCCGGACGAGGAACTACTCGGTGACGGGGTGGCGTTCGCGGGAGTCGCCCGCTACCCGGCCCGGGTCAAGTGCGCGCTGCTGCCGTGGATGGCGTTCAAGGACGCCGCGGCACGCGCGGGGGTGGGCGTGAGCCCGACGGAGGTGGAGGCATGAGCGAGAACACCGCTACCGCGGCGACGCCGGAGACCGGCGACGCCAGCACGACGCCGCACGGCGCGGTGACGCCGCCGGCCGCTGCCGCGCCGGCCACCAACGGTGTTGCCGGCACCGCCGGCCCGGCAGATGCCGTCGCGTCAGCGGAGACCGCCGTGCCGGCCTATGCTGCTGTGCCGACCGGTGCCGCCGTGCCGGCCGATGCTGCTGTGCCGACCGGTGCCGCCGCGCCGGCCGGTGCCGCCGCGCCGGCCGGGGGCGATGCCGCTGCGGCGACCGGTGGCCGGGCGGCCCTCGCCGACATCGAGGAGGCGATGAAGGACGTCGTCGACCCCGAACTCGGCATCAACGTGGTCGACCTCGGCCTGGTGTACGGCGTCCACGTGGACGACCAGAACGTCGCCACCCTGGACATGACGCTGACCTCGGCGGCCTGCCCGCTCACCGACGTGATCGAGGACCAGGCCCGGCAGGCGTTGACCACCGGCCCCGGCGGGGGACTGGTCGACGACATCCGGATCAACTGGGTCTGGCTGCCGCCGTGGGGGCCGGACAAGATCACTGACGAGGGACGGGACCAGCTCCGCTCCCTCGGCTTCAACGTCTGACCTCCGGTCCGACCTCGCGGGCGCGGCACCCACACCGGGTGCCGCGCCCGCCGTCGTCCACCGCCCCGGCCCGGGTCGGGTCCGGCCCCGCCCGGGTCCGGGTGGGGTGATCGACTCAACGGGGGCGGTACAGGGGTGTCCGGGCCCGGCTGATACCGCTGTTTCGCCCCCGTTGAGTCGATCACCCCGTAGCGGCGGACAATCCGGTGGCGGGGCGTCGGGCAGGGGGCCGATGATGAGCCGGTGATCGAGACGTACCCGGTGCAGGGGCCTGTCCGCGCGAGCACCGCCACGCGCCGACAGCAGTCCCGTCCGGGGCGCGGCTCGGCCCGCCACCGGTCGTCGTGACCGCCGCCTTCCTGGCCGGTCTGGTGGCCGGCTACTGGGTCGCCGTCCCTGTCGGCGCGATCGCGGTGCTCATCCTCGGGCTCAGCGCCCGTACCTCGTTGCGGGTCGGCGCGGCTGCCGCGTTCGGCGTCGCCACCGCCGACGGGCTCTACGCCGCCGTGGCGGTACTCGGGGGCGCGGCGGTGGCCGCCGTGGTCGCCCCGGTCGCCGGGCCGCTGCGGGTGGTGGCGGCGGTGGTGCTGCTGGCGCTCGCCGTCCACGGCGGCTGGCGGGCCTGGCGCTCCCGACCCCGGTCGAACGGGCCGTACCTGGGCAGCCCGGGGTCGAACGGGCCGGACCTGGGTCGTCCGGGGTCGGGCGGGCCGGTGCCGGTTCGTCCGGAGCCGGGTGGGCCCGGGTCGGAGGGGCCTGGGGCAGGCGGACCGGGACCGAGTGGGCTGGAGCCGGGTCGTCCGGGGTCGGGTGGGTGGGGGTCGGGTCGGGGGATGGACACGCCGGGGCGCGCGTTCGCCGGGGTGCTGGCGTTGACCCTGCTCAACCCGGCCACGGTGGTCTACTTCGCGGCGCTGGTCCTCGGCCGTGCCGACGTGGCGCGGGCGGCACCGGCAGCCGCCGCGCTGTTCGTCCTCGGGGCCTTCGTCGCGTCGGCGAGCTGGCAGTTGCTGATCGCCGGGAGCGGCACCCTGGTCGGCCGGGTGCTGGCCGGCCCGCGCGGTCGACTGGTGACCGGTCTGCTGTCCAGCACGATCATCGCCGCCCTCGCCGTCGCCATGCTGGTCGTGCGGTGAGCCGCCCCCACGCCGGCCGCGTCGTCCCCGCCCGCCCCGACGGCATCCGCCCGCCGGGCTGCCGTCGTGCGGTGAGCCGCCCGCCGTGCCGTACGGTCGGGTGATGAGCAGCCGACCCGCGGCCGGTGGCGGCCGGTGGATCGAGGTCGATCCGACCCGTGTCGCCCGCTGGGTGGAGGGTTTCACCGACCGGCACGGCCCGCCCATCGTCGCCCCGCAGGGGTACGGCCTGCTGCTCACCGCCGCCGACGGGGCGACCGCCGAGCTGCACCTTCCGCCGGGCGGTGGCACCGGGCAGGTGGACGACGTGCCGGGGTTCGTCGACGCCGCCGTCGCGCCCCGCCGGCTCGGGCTGCTGCTGGCCCGCAAGGGCGCGGTGGCGGTCGGCGTGGCGCTCGGCACCGAGCTGCTGGTCTCCAAGGTGGACACCCGGTACGTGCAGGGTCGCACCGCCGCCGGGGGCTGGTCGCAGCAGCGGTTCGCCCGGCGGCGGGACAATCAGGCCAAGGCGGCCCTGGGCGATGCGGCGGAACTGGCCGTACGACTGCTGTTGCCGGAGGCGGCGACGCTGGCGGCGGTGGTCTGCGGCGGTGACCGGCGGGCCGTCGACACGGTCCTGGCCGACCGGCGGTTGGCCCCGCTCGCCGGGCTGCGGGCCGAGCGGCTGCTCGACGTGCCCGAACCCCGGCACGCGGTGCTGGTCGCCGCGATCGCCGCCGCCCGCGCGGTGCACGTCCTGGTCCGCGACCCGGCCTGAACCCCGCCGGCACGCTGGCCGCAGCCGGCACGACATGGGACGGCGACGGCCGCCGGGACGGCGGTGCCGCCGGGAACGGCGACGGCGGCCGGGGGGCGTGCGCCCCGCCGACCGCCGCGACCTGCCGACCGGTGCCGGTCAGAGGCTGCCGCCGAAGGTGTCGCAGGACTTCGGGTCGCCGGTGGTGTAGCCCTTGGTGAACCACTGCTTGCGCTGCTCGGAGGAGCCGTGGGTGAACTCCTCCGGGTTGACCGGGCGGTTGGCCCGCTTGGAGATGGCGTCGTCGCCGATCTTCTCGGCGGTGTCGATCGCCTGTGCGATGTCCTGCTCGGTGATGCTCTTGAAGATCTTCTGGCCCTGCTCGTCGGCGGTGCCGGTGGCGTTCTTGGCCCACGCGCCGGCGTAGCAGTCGGCCTGGAGTTCCAGCTTGACCGAGAGCGCGTTGGCGCTGCCCGGGTCCCGCTGCTGCTGGCGGCGCATCTGCGCCTCGGTGCCGAGCAGGTCCTGCACGTGGTGGCCGTACTCGTGGGCCAGCACGTACGGCTGGGCGAACTCACCCTCGGCGCCGAGCTGGTCGGCGAGGGTCTGGTAGAAGGTCAGGTCGATGTAGACCAGGTCGTCGGCGGGGCAGTAGAACGGTCCGACGCCGGAGTCGGCCTGGCCGCAGCCGGTGTTGACGCCCTGGCTGAAGAAGACCGTCTTGGACGGCTGGTACTGCTGGCCGAACCGCTCGGGCAGGGCGGTGCGCCAGTACGCCTGGATCGAGTTGACGTAGAGGGTGTTGCGGCAGTCCAGTTGCTTGAGCGCGTCGTCGGCGGAGCACTTCTGCTCCAGGGCCGTGTTGTCGCCCGCCTCGGACCCGCCGCCGGTCATGGCGTTCAGCCCGAAACCGCCGCCCACCAGGGCCACCAGCACGGCGATGATGAGGCCGACGATGCCGCCGCGCCCACCGCCGCCCGGGATCGGGATCGGGATGCCCGCCCCGCCACCCCCACCGGACCCTCGCCGGTCGTCCACCTGGCCGGTGTCGATCCGCGCGTTCTCGTTCAGCTCCATGTTGACCCCGATCACCGATTCGTCACGTCTGAGGGTTGCGGTACCGGACCGGGTCCGGACGGCGTTTTCGGTACCCGATGATCTTGTACGGTAATCCGGACGGTGTGCGTCGGGCCGCCCGGTACACTTGTCGGGTGCTGCGCTGCGAAGGCTGAACCGCCCCGCGCCGACGGGAACCACTGACCCGCCGGCGCTTTCGCGTGCCCTGAGTCAGCCCTTCCAGACCCCCGAGAGCGAGTACCGGAAATGATCAGTGTCACCGGCCTGGAACTGCGCGCCGGCTCCCGGATCCTCCTGTCCGACACCACCCTGCGGGTGCAGCCCGGTGACCGGATCGGACTGGTCGGTCGTAACGGCGCCGGCAAGACCACGACCCTCAAGGTACTGGCCGGCGAGGGGCAGCCGTACGCCGGGCAGATCGACAGGCGCAGCGCCATCGGCTACCTGCCGCAGGACCCGCGTACCGGCGACCTGCAGGTCACCGGCCGGGACCGGGTGCTCTCCGCCCGGGGGCTGGACGTGCTGATGGCCCAGATGAAGGAGATCGAGCAGCAGCTCGCCGACGGCGCCGACGACAAGCTGGTCCGCCGCTACGGCGCGCTGGAGGACCAGTTCGCCTCGCTGGGCGGGTACGCCGCCGAGGCCGAGGCCGCCCGGATCTGCGCCAACCTGGGGCTGCCCGACCGGGCGCTCGCCCAGACCATCGGCACTCTCTCCGGCGGCCAGCGTCGCCGCATCGAACTGGCCCGCATCCTGTTCCGCGACGCGGGGGAGAACGGCGGCGGCATCCTGCTGCTCGACGAGCCCACCAACCACCTCGACGCCGACTCGATCACCTGGCTGCGCAGTTTCCTCGCCAACCACAAGGGCGGGCTGATCGTGATCTCCCACGACGGCTCGCTGCTGGAGTCGGTGGTCAACAAGGTCTGGTTCCTCGACGCCACCCGCTCCGTGGTCGACGTCTACAACCTGGGCTGGAAGGCGTACCTGGCGGCACGCGAGACCGACGAGCGTCGCCGCCGCCGGGAGCGGGCCAACGCCGAGAAGAAGGCCGGCGCCCTGATGGCGCAGGCCGACAAGATGCGGGCCAAGGCCACCAAGACCGTCGCCGCGCAGAACATGGCCCGCCGGGCCGAGAAGCTGATCTCCGGCCTGGAGGAGGTACGGGTCTCCGACAAGGTGGCGAAGGTCCGCTTCCCCAACCCCGCCCCGTGCGGAAAGACCCCGCTGACCGCGACCGGCCTCTCCAAGTCGTACGGCTCGCTGGAGATCTTCACCGATGTGAACGTCGCGGTGGATCGCGGATCCCGGGTGGCCATCCTCGGGCTCAACGGTGCCGGCAAGACCACCCTGCTGCGGATGCTCGGCGGGCTGCTCCCACCGGACACCGGCGAGGTGCACGCCGGGCACGGCCTGCGGTTGGGCTACTACGCCCAGGAGCACGAGACGCTGGACGTGGAGCGGACGGTGCTGGAGAACATGCGGGCGGCGGCGATCGAGCAGTCCGACACCGACCTCCGCAAGATTCTCGGTGCCTTCCTGTTCTCCGGAGAGGACGTGAACAAGCCCGCCGGGGTGCTCTCCGGTGGCGAGAAGACCCGACTCGCCCTGTCGACCCTGGTCTGCTCCGGTGCGAACGTGCTGCTGCTCGACGAGCCGACGAACAACCTGGACCCGGTCAGCCGGGAGCAGGTGCTCGACGCCATCGCCCGCTACCCGGGCGCGATCGTCCTGGTCACCCACGACCCGGGCGCGGTGCTCGCGCTCAAGCCGGACCGGGCGATCCTGCTCCCCGACGGCGACGAGGACGCCTGGAGCGACGACCTCCTCGAACTGGTCGAACTGGCCTGATCCGACCCCGACCCCGCCCGCGACGGCCGGTGGGCGACGTCGCCGGGCCGTCGGTCGGTGGACGAGGGGCGTCCGGTGGTCAGCGGGCGAGGTCGGCCAGCCGGCCGAGGACGCCCGAGCCGACCAGGATCACCAGGCCGATGGCGACGAAGACGACCGGGACCAGCCAGTGCCCGGCCCGGCCGACCAGGCGGACCACCCGGGGGTGCCCGCCGAGCAGCGCGGCGGCACCGCACCAGACGGCGACCAGGAACGCGAAGACCAGCAGGTAGACCAGCCCGGTGGCCGGGTCGAGGGAGCGGAACACCGGGACGTAGACGGCGATGTTGTCCGCGCCGTTGGCGACCGTCACCCCCGCGACCCCGAGCAGGCCGCCGACCACGGCCGGCGGGGTGTCGTCGTCGGTGCGGGCCAGCAGCGCCCGGATCCCGAGCGCGACCGGCAGCAGCCCGAGCAGGCCGGTCCACGGGTCGGGCACCACCAGCAGGCCGGCGGCGGCCACCAGGGCCGCCGCGACGAGGGTGGCGATGCCCAGGTACTGACCGGTGACGATCTGCCACGGGCGGGGTCGTCCCGTGCCGCGGGCGGCCACGAAGAGTACGGTCAGCACCACGATGTCGTCGAGGTTGGTGGCGGCGAAGACGGCCGTCGCCGCGCTCACGTCGCCCAGCAGGTCGGTCACGACCGGCAGGCTACGGGCCGCCCACCAGCACCGCCACGGCGCGGTAGCAACCGGTGACCGGGCGGAGGGTCACTCTATCGGGTTGACGACACTGCATAGCGTGTCGGTTGGCGAAGAGTTGATATCTGGCGCATGATCGTTCGAGACGGTCTAATAGGTGGGACCGTATCGAACCGCACAGTCTGGGACGTGAGGAATCAGCATGGCAGCCACTGGCACAGCCACCAGCACTGAGAAGGGTCGCCGGATCGTCGGAGCCGAGCGTCAGACGCTCGCCAAGGACCTGGTAAAGCGGTACACCGGCGGGGAGAGCATCCGCGCGCTCGCCGCCTCGACCGGGCGATCCTACGGGTTCATCCACCGCGTGCTCACCGAGTCCGGTGTGCAGCTGCGACAGCGCGGCGGCGCCCGGCGTCGCAAGAAGGCGTGACCCGCCCACCAGCGTCGTCCGTCAGCACGCCCCGGGCGGTCCGGTGACCGCCGAGACGACCGGGGTGCTACTGCACTGCGACGGGCCGGTCGCGACGGTCACGTTGTGCCGGCCCGACGTGCTCAACGCCCAGACTCCGGCGATGTGGCGCGCGATGAGCGACTTCTCCCGGGACCTGCCCGGCGACGTGCGCGTCGTGGTGGTACGCGGTGAGGGGCGGTCGTTCTCCGCCGGCCTCGACCTGTCGGTGGCCGGTGCCCAGGGCCCGGGTTCCTTCGCCGAGCTGTCCACCCTGCCCGAGCAGGAGTGCGCCGACCGGATCGCCGGTTACCAGCAGGGCTTCACCTGGCTGCACCGCCCCGACGTGATCTCGGTGGCGGCCGTGCAGGGTCATGCCATCGGCGCGGGCTTCCAGCTCGCGCTCGCCTGCGACCTGCGGGTCCTCGCCGAGGACGCCAAGCTGTCGATGGCCGAGGTCACCCTCGGTCTGGTCCCCGACCTGGCCGGCACCAAGCGGCTGGTCGAGCTGGTCGGCTACGCCCGCGCCCTGGAGTTGTGCGCCACCGGCCGGCGGATGGACGCCGCCGAGGCCGACCGGATCGGCCTGGCCAACCTGGTGGTGCCGAACGCCGAGCTGGACGCGGCGGTCCGTGACCTCACCGCCGGCCTGCTCGCCGGCGACCGGGACGCGGTGGTGGAGATCAAGGCGCTGCTCGCCGGTGCCGCTGGCCGCTCCCACACCGAGCAGCAACGGGCCGAGCGGGAGGCGCAGACCCGCCGGCTGCGTGACCTGGCGGGCCGGGGCGAGTAGCCGGCCGGCGGCTGGTAAGGACTGCCCGGGAAGAGCCGGGTTACCACCGAGGTTGTCGTAGGCGTCGGGAGAATCGACCCCGACGGTGCGTGCCGCCACGACACGGAGGTGACCGATGTCCAACCCGATGACGGGCGGCAACATGGCCGGCTGGAGCATGCTCCGGTCGATCCGCCACGGCGACGAGGTCTCCACCCACCGGCTCAAGCGCGGCACCGCCAAGCGGATCATGGCGTTCGCCGACCCCTACCGGCGCGACATCGTCATCTTCCTGGTGACCGTGGTGATCGCCGCCGTGATCGGGGTGGCCACCCCGGTGCTCGCCGGCCACGTGATCAACGCGATCAGCGGCGGCGGGCCGGAGGCCGGTGCCACGGTCGTGCGGTTCGCCCTGGTCATCGGCGGGCTGGCCGTCGCCGACGCGGTCTTCTCCCTCGTCCAACGCTGGTACTCGGCCCGCATCGGCGAGGGCATCATCCTCGACCTGCGCACCCAGGTCTACGACCACGTGCAGCGGATGCCGTTGCAGTTCTTCACCCGCACCCAGACCGGGGCCCTGGTCAGCCGGCTCAACAACGACGTGATGGGCGCCCAGCGGGCGTTCACCTCCACCCTGTCCGGGGTGGTCAGCAACGTCATCCAGCTGGTGCTCACCGCCGGGGTGATGTTCACCCTCTCCTGGCAGATCACCACGCTCTCGCTGATCCTGCTGCCGATCTTCGTGGTCCCCGCCCGGCGGGTGGGCCGGCGGCTGGCCGAGATCACCCGGGAGTCGTACAACCTCGACGCCAAGATGAACGCCACGATGACCGAGCGGTTCGGGGTGGCCGGCGCGCTGCTGGTCAAGCTGTTCGGCTCGCCCGACGTGGAGGCCGGTCGGTTCGCCGCGCGGGCCGAGCGGGTCCGCGACATCGGCATCCAGTCGGCGATGTACTCACGTACGTTCTTCGTGGCGATGCTGCTGGTCGCCTCGCTGGCCCAGGCGCTCACCTACGGGCTCGGCGGGTGGCTGGCGGTCACCGGTGCGGTCAGCGCCGGCACCGTGGTCACCCTCGCCCTGCTGCTCACCCGCCTCTACGGTCCGCTGACCGCGCTGTCCAACGTCCGGGTCGACGTGATGAGCGCGCTGGTCTCGTTCGACCGGGTCTTCGAGGTGCTCGACCTGCGCCCCGGCATCGAGGAGAGGCCCAACGCGGTGCCGGTGCCCCGGGGCGCCGGGCGGGTCGAGTTCCGCGACGTCCGGTTCCGCTACCCGGCCGCCGCCGACGTCTCGCTGGCCTCGCTGGAGGAGGTCGCCACCCTCGACCGGACGGTCGGTGAGCCGGTGCTCAAGGGGGTGTCGTTCCGGGTCGAGCCGGGGCAGATGGTGGCGCTGGTCGGGCCGTCCGGGGCCGGCAAGTCGACCCTGTCCATGCTGATCTCCCGGATCTACGACGTCACCGACGGCGAGGTGCGGGTCGGCGGGGTCGACGTCCGGGACGCCACCCTCGCCTCGCTGCGCGACGAGATCGGCGTGGTCACGCAGGACTCCCACCTGTTCCACGAGACGATCGCCGAGAACCTGCGGTACGCCAAGCCGGACGCCACCGACGACGAGATCTGGGCGGCGCTGGCCGGTGCCCAGGTGGCCGATCTGGTACGCGCCCTGCCCGACGGGTTGGAGACGACCGTCGGGGAGCGCGGCTACCGCTTCTCCGGTGGGGAGAAACAACGCATCGCCATCGCCCGGCTGCTGCTCAAGGCCCCGTCGATCGTGATCCTCGACGAGGCCACCGCCCACCTCGACTCGGAGAGCGAGGCGGCGGTGCAGCGGGCACTGGCCGTGGCGCTGACCGGGCGGACGGCGCTGGTGATCGCGCACCGGCTCTCCACGGTCCGCGACGCCGACCAGATCCTCGTCCTCGACGACGGCCGGATCGTCGAGCGGGGCCGGCACGACGAGCTGGTCGCGGTGGGTGGGCTCTACGCCGAGCTGTACCGCACCCAGTTCGCGGTCGCCGACTCGCCCACCCCGTACCCGGACGCCGTCGAGCCGTCCGAGCCGATCGTAACCACCGTGCCGATGGGCACCTACGTCGCCCAGGAGGCGCGGCCCCCGGCCGTGGCCAACTGACGCCCGTCCAGGTGCGCTCGGCGTCCGTGCGGGACGCCGGGCGGTGAATACGCACGGCGTGCTGTCGCCGGCGATACGAGACCAGGCCAGGGGGAGCGGACCCCGACCTGGTCCGAGGTTGCGACGGCGATCCCCCGCCGGGCACCGGGACCCGACCCACCGGCTGGGGCAGTCGGCGGTCGTCAATTCGGTGCCTTTTCCGTCATTCGGTGCGGTGCGACTCAGAAGTACACCGTGCGGAACTTCGTGTACGTCGTGTACTGGTTGCCCGGGTAGAAGGTGGAACCGGACACGGTGACCTCGATGCTGGTAAATCCGTAGGCGGAGACGAGGTCGCCGGTGAAGGTCTCGCAGTTCTGGTAGTAGACGGTGTGGTTCGCGCTGGCGGTGCCGCCCTTGATGGTCACCTGGGAACTCGGGTAGGTGCTCTGCCCGCACAGCGTCACCGAGTAGCTCGCCTGGTTGCTGCCCGTCGTCCCGGAGACGGTTCCGGTGGCGGTGCCGAGGGACTGGGTGTTGTTGTAGCCACCCTTGACCGAGACGGTGAACGTTGAGGTGCCCGCCTGGGCGCTGACCGCGGGCAACACGGCCACCGTGGCGGCCCCGGCGGCGCCCGCGGCCAGCAGGCGGACGAAGCGGGAAGAACGGACTTGTGGCATAACTGCTCCCGACGTGATGGGAAATGCAATGACGGCAGGTAGCCGATTGCGTACCCAATGTTAGACGAGCGTGAACTCGAAAGCACGCTCGAAATAAATCCCGGTCAATGGGAACGCGATCCGTCGTTCGCAATTTCCTGCCTGGATGTCGGCATTTACACGACACATCGTGAACGCGTGACGCGACGTACCGTGAGTGCCCGGACGGTGGTCGTGGCCCGGCGCGGCAGCGGTCAGCCGGCGGGGGACGGCGGGTGGCCGGTCACCGCCGCGCGCAGCTCGCCGAAGGCGGCCCCGAGGGTCTGCGGGGTGAAGTGGGCGTTCAGGCCGCTCGGGTTGGGCAGCACCCACAGCCGCGCGCCGGCCAGCGGTTCCGGCTGCGGGCCGAAGCCGGCCCGGGGCCGGGCGAACCCGATCCGGTACGCGGTCACCCCGACCACGGCCACCCAGGCCGGCCGGTGCCGGGTCACCTTGTCGGTGAGCGTCCGCGCGCCCGCCACCAGCTCTGCCGGGGTCAGCTCGTCCGCCCGTGCGCTGGCCCGCGCCACCATGTTGGTGATGCCCAGGCCGTACCCGGGCAGCGTGTCCTGCTCGCTCGGGTGCAGTTGGCGCGGGGTGAAGCCACCCCGGTGCAGGGCCGGCCAGAACCGGTTGCCGGGCCGGGCGAAGTGCCATCCGGTGGCCGCCGACCAGAGGCCCGGGTTGATCCCGACGAAGAGCACCGTCAGCCCGGGGCCGATCACGTCGGGGATGGTACGGTCCGCCGCCGCGGCCAGCTCCGCCCGGTCCGGCCGGCGTACCGCTCCGGGGGTGGGGCGGGGCGGTCCGGGGGTGGCGGCGGGACCCGTCGCCCGCTGCGGGGTCACAGGCTGCGCAGCGCGCCGCCGTCGACCGGCACGCTGACCCCGGTGACGTAGCCGGCGGCGGGGGAGAGCAGGAACGCGGCGACCCGCCCGAACTCGTCGGGATCGCCGATGCGGCGCAGCGGGATGCCCGCCTCCGCGGCGGCGCGGGCCGTCTCGTCGTCGCCGAGCAGTTCCCGGTTGCGGTCGGTCAGGAAGCGTCCGGGCAGCAGGCCCAGCACCCGGACGCCACGCGGGCCGTGCTCGTCGGCCAGGTCCTTGGCCACCCCGGCGAGGCCGGGCCGCAGGCCGTTGGAGATGCCGAGGCCGGTGATCGGGGTACGGGCCGAGGTGGACAGCACCAACCCGATCGCGCCGCCGTCGGTGAGCGCGGCGGCCACCGTCCGGGCCGTCCGCACGGTGCCCAGGAAGACCGTCTCGAAGGACTCCCGCCACTGCGCGTCGCTGACCTGGGTGGCGGTGCCGGCGGGCGGCCCACCCACCGAGACGAGCGCCCCGTCGAGCCGGCCGAAGTGTTCCCGGGCGGCGATCACCAGCCGCTCGGGCAGGCCCGGGTCGGCCAGGTCGGCGACGAGGCCGATGGCGTGGTCGGGCCCACCCAGCAGCTCGACGGCCCCGGCGACCCGCTCCGGCGTCCGGGCCGACAGGACCACCCGCGCCCCGTCGGCGACCAGGCACCGTGCCGTCGCGAAGCCGAGCCCCCGGGACGCGCCGGTCAACACGTACACCCGATCGGTGAGTCCGAGATCCATGCCACCGATCCTGCCGTACCCGGCGGTGGTCGGCGCGGCGGGCCGGTGGTCAGCGGCGGGTGGGGCGGAGCAGGCGTACCCGGCCGGCGAGCTGGAGGGCGACGGCGTCGCCGCTGCGGGCCAGGGCCGGCAGCCGGCGGCGGCGGGGCGGGTTCCGCCCGTCGTAGCGGTGGACGGCCTCGCGGGCGGCCAGCTCCTCCGCGCCGAGCGGAGGGAGGGCGCCCCGGTCGCGCAGCGCGCGGGCGAGGTCCCAGCCGTCGCGCAGCGAC
>NZ_JACGMO010000095.1:0-29916 GCF_015354745.1 Micromonospora sp. S-DT3-3-22 | reverse complement strand
GGCTACCGCAACGACGTCGATCTCGACGGCGACACGATCAGTGACTCCACTGGTGCCCGGTGACCCCGGCCGGCCGGCGCGACACCAGGTCGCCGAGCCGGCGGGCGGCGTACACGGCCTGGCCGGCCCGGACGAACAGCGGCGCGGCACCGGCCGGGACCGGCCGCAGCCGGGCGTCGTCGGTGGCGGTACGCGTCATCGTCGGGTCGGTCCGTCCGTGGCAGGCGAGGGTGACCGGCCGAGTCTAGGACGTCGACCGCGGTCACCGCCCCGCCGGTTCGGACGACGGACGCGGCACCAGGCGGTTGGTGCACCCCGGGCGCGATCTCTACGCTCACGGGGTGCTGCACGACGGACCGGCCCCGGAACTGTTGACCAAGCGGAGTCTCGTCACGGTCTCCCACGCCATCGAGCGGTCGGCGCTGGCCACCGCCGAGGACGGCCCGCTGGTGGTGATCGCCCTGTTCCAGCGGATGCCGTACTTCCTGCGGGAGCGGGAACGCTACGCCCGGATCGCGGCGGGCGCGGCGGTCACCGTCGTCGGGCTGGTCGGGCAGACACCGCCGGAGCTGCCCGCCGGGGCGTACCCGGTGACGCTTGACGGCACCGAGGAACTGGCCCGGGAGTGGAGCGTGGTGGCGCTGACCCCCCGGTTCGGGGCGAGCCTGGTGGCCCGGGACCGCCGGGAGGCGGTGCCGGCCGACACGTTGGAGCAGGGGCGGCTGTTCGCCGGCCGCTGGGGGTTCCGCCGCGACGAGGCGCTGCACGAGGTGATCCGGCTGCGCACCCAGCTCGGCGACCGGCTCCCCCCGGCCGCGCTGACCGCCGTCGACCAGGTGCTGCACCGGGTCCGGGACCTGCCGGCGACGCCCGGGGAGAGCCGGGCCGAGGCGGCGTTGCGGCTGATGGCCGACCGCGCCGAACGCGCCCACCGCAACGCACCGGGCCGGCACGCCGAGCCGGTGGACGGCCCGCCGGGGCTGGTGGACGAGCCGACGTTGCGCCGCTGGACCGGGATGGACGGGGTGACCGCCGCCGGCACCCTGCCGGTGGCGCTGATCGGGGTACGCGTCGGTGAGCCGGCCGGCGCCCCGGAACGGTTCGGACGCCGCAGCGCGGCACGGGAGGCACAGGCCGTGATCGCCGCGCTGACCGCGCCGCTGCGCCCGGTCGACCGGGCCGTCCGCCTCACCCCCGACGAGTACCTGCTGGTGCTGCCGGCGTTGACCCGGGAGGAGGCGCTGGCGGTGGCCGGTCAGGTGCACGACTGCGTGGCCGGGCTGGCCCGGTCGTACCCGTTCGTGTCCTTCGCGGTGCACACGGCGGTCACCGTGACCGACCGGCGGCCGTTGCCGGTGGCCGAGGTGCGGCACGCCGTCGAGTGGGCGGCCCGGGAGGGTGTGCCGGTGGCCACCGTGGCCCGGGAAACCGTCGCCACCGCCGCCCACTGAGGACGGGGACGACGTGCGGGTGGTCTCGTTGGTGCCGTCGCTGACCGAGGCGGTGGCGGTGACCGCGCCGGAGCTGCTGGTCGGCGCGACCGACTGGTGCGTGCACCCGGCGGGGTTGGACGTCGCCCGGGTCGGCGGCAGCAAGTACCCCGACCTGGACCGGGTCCGGGCGCTGCGGCCGGACCTGGTGCTGCTCAACGTGGAGGAGAACCGCCGCGTCGACGCGGACGCGCTCACCGCGGCCGGGGTGCCGGTGCTGGTCACCTACCCCCGGACCGTGCCGCAGGCCCTCGACGAACTGGCCGGGGTGCTCGCCGCGCTCGGCGTGACCGGGGAGCCCGGCTGGCTGACCGACGCCCGCCGGGCCTGGGCCGCGCCCGCCGTCGCCGACGGCCCCCGGCGGGCGGTGGTCCCGGTGTGGCGGCGGCCGTGGGTGGTGCTCGGCGGGGACACCTTCGCCGGGGACGTGCTGCGCCGGCTCGGCGTGGTCAACGTGTACGACGACGACCCGGACCGTTATCCGCGTCCCGATCTCGACGCGCTGCGGGCCCGCCGGCCCGACCTGGTGGTCCTTCCCGACGAGCCCTACGCGTTCACCGCCGACGACGGGCCGGACGCCTTCCCCGGCGTCCCCTGCGCGCTGGTCTCCGGCCGCCACCTCACCTGGTACGGCCCGTCGCTGGCCGAGGCGCCGGCCCTGCTCGCCGCCCAACTGGCCGCCCCGGTCTGACCGTCCGCCCCGGCGCTCAGACCGGGTGGCGGTCAGGCCACCGGGGTGATCCCCCGCTCGGTCAGGCCGGCGTCGTCCACGTCGTACCCGATGGTGCTGGTGACCTGGACCACCCCGCTGACCTGGCCGGCGAGTTTCTCCGCCAGTTCGGCGGCGGTCCGCCGGTCCAGCCGGCCGTCCAACCGCACCGCGCCGTCGCGGACCTGCACGGTGACCAGTCCGTCCCGCACGGCCAGCACCCGGCGCAGCACCTCCTGCACCACGTCCTCGCGGATCTCGGCGTCGGTGCGCAGGTGCACCCGCAGCAGGTCGCTGCGGGTGACGATGCCGACCAGCCGGCCCAGGTCGTCCAGGACGGGCAGCCGCTTGACCGCCTCCCGGTCCATCAGCCGGGCCGCCGCCGGCAGCGACGCCCCCGGGTGGGTGGTGACGGCCGGCGCGGTCATCAGCTCCTTGGCCAGCAGCGCCCCCGCCTTCTCCCGGGACGCCCGACGCCGACGCCCGGTGAACACCCGGCGTTCCTCGTGCGCCCCGGAGTGCTCCACCTTGTGCAACAGGTCAGCCTCGGACACCACCCCCAGCACCCGACGGAAGTCGTCCACCACCGGCACCGCGCTGACGCCCCGGCGGATCAGGATGTCGACGATCGCCCGGTACGGGGTCTCCTCCCCCACCGTGGCGACCTCCCGGGTCATCACGTCGTCCACCTGCCACGTCCTCATCACGACCTCCTCGCCCGGTTCTCCCGTCCGACGCTAGGGCCGCGCCGGCAGGTCGGGGCAGGGGCGGGTGGACCGGTCACCCGGAGGCCGAAGGTCCCGTCCGGACGGCCGTACCAGGGGACTTAGGTCCCGCCCCGGCACGGACCGGTCGGCCCTGCCGGGACCGCGCCGACCGGCGTGGAATGTAACTGCCACCGGGAAGTGCGGTGCCAGGCAGAGAAGGGACGTGGAGACCATGACCGCGACGATCGAGCGGAACACCACCGCCAGGACCATCGCACCGGTGGCCGGAACCGAGACCACCCGCCAGCGGGCCGCCCGGTACGTCTGGGCCGGAACCCGGCTGGCCCTCGGCTGGATCTTCCTCTGGGCGTTCCTGGACAAGCTGTTCGGCCTCGGCCACGAGACCGCGACGAAGAACGCCTGGATCAACGGCGGCAGCCCGACCAAGGGGTTCCTCGCCTTCGGCGCGACCGGCCCGTTCCAGGGGATCTACCAGGACATCGCCGGGGCGGCCTGGGCCGACTGGCTGTTCATGATCGGCCTGGCCGGGATCGGGGTGGCCCTGCTGCTCGGCATCGGGATGCGGATCGCCGCCGCCGCCGGTGGCCTGCTCATGGTGCTGATGTGGACCGCCGTCCTGCCTCCCGAGAACAACCTCTTCATGGACGACCACCTGATCTACGCCGCGGTGCTGGCCGGCCTCGCCCTGGTCGGCGCGGGGAACACCCTCGGCCTCGGCCGGGTCTGGGCCACCCTCCCGCTGGTCCGCCGGTTCGGCTGGCTCAGGTGACCGGTCCCACCCGCCCGGGTGGTCGACCGACCGGCAGGGGCGCCACCGCCACGGTGGCGCCCCTGCCGCGTCTGCGTCCGGCCCCGCGCACGGCAGCTGCGGCGGGCCGGGTGCCGCGACGCGCGGGCCCGGTCGGCGGGGCCCGCGGCAGCCGGGGTGCCGCGATCGGGCAGGATCGACACCGTCCGGACGATCGGGTGACGACAGAGGAGAACAGCAGATGAACACGCCCCAGGCAGGCAAGCCGGAGATCGGCCCGATCGAGGGTGCGGCCCCGGCCGACCTGGTGATCGAGGACATCACCGTCGGGGAGGGCCCGGAGGCGCGTCCCGGCCAGCTCGCCAACGTGCACTACGTGGGGGTGTCCCACTCCACCGGCCGTGAGTTCGACGCGTCCTGGAACCGGGGCGAGGCGTTCGAGTTCCCGCTCGGCGGCGGTCAGGTCATCGCCGGCTGGGACCAGGGCGTGGTGGGGATGAAGGTCGGCGGTCGCCGTCGGCTCACCATCCCGCCGCACCTGGGCTACGGCAGCCGGGGCGCGGGCGGCGTGATCAAGCCGAACGAGACCCTGGTCTTCGTCGTCGACCTGCTCGGCGTGCGCTGACGTCGGTCGGGGTCGCCGGTACCGCCCGGCGGCCCCACCGCCGGCCCCTGCGGCGCGGCCCGGACTCCACTGCTGCCCCGGTCGCCGGACCTTGCAGGCGCGGTCCCGGCGGGTCGCCGGGCCTGCGGTCAGGCGCAGGCGGCCAGCGGGCGGGACACGGTCGCGACCGGGGCGTCGCCGTGCCGGACGGCGATGACGCGGTGCAGGCCGCCGACCCGCAGCACCCGGGCGACCACCGGATCGGGGTCGACCACCACCAGCTCACCGCCCCGGGCCCGGACCCTGAGGTGCGCGGCGACCAGCGCCCGCACCCCGGCGGCGGAGAGCACCTGGACCCCGGAGAGGTCGAGCCGGAGCAGCGGGCGGGCCGGTGCGGCCCAGAGGGCGGCCCGGAACGCGCCCACGGTGGCGATGTCGATCTCACCGACCGCGCGCACCTCGACCACGTCGTCGGCCACCCGCAGCCGCACGTGGAACCGGTCCTCTTCCTGCGTCATGCCCCGAATCTAGCCCCCACCTCTGACGTTTCCGCCCTGCCCAGGGCGGGTTTCGGGGTAGTCCCAGGGTCGCCCCGGAGCCGACCCCGAGTCCTTCTCAGGGTGGAGCCGCACCGGCACGACCGGCCGTCGGAACGGCCGGTCGTGCCGGTGCGGTCGGGTGCGGTCAGCCGCCGCTGGCCGACGGCGCGGGGGCCGGCGACGAGCCACCGGCGACCGCCCCCGGGTGCGGCGGGCTGGTGGCGGGGGCCGGCTTCAACCCCGGCGGTACGGGCAGCGCGCTGCCCCGGGCGAACTCGGCCCAGCTCGTGTTCCAGGCGGTCCAGCCGTTGCCCGGCCGCAGCGGCACCTCGGTGCCCTTCACGGTCACCAGGTCACCGACCTGGGTGATGCCCATCAGCCAGTCGGCGGCGGCCGAGGAGACGTTGGCGCAGCCGTGCGAGACGTTGGTGTAGCCCTGGTCCCCCTCCGACCAGGGTGCGGCGTGGATGAACTCGCCGCCCCAGGTGAGGCGCTGGGCGTCCTCGACGTCGACCACGTAGCCGCCGTCGGGCTCGCCCCGCGTGTCGAAGCGGGTCTGCTGGTGCTTCTCCATGATCACCATCTTGCCGCTGGAACTCGGGGTGCTCGGCTTGCCGAGGCTGACCGGGATCCGGCGGATCAGCTTGCCGTCCTGGAAGACCGACATCTGCTTGGTGGCGTTGTCGATGTCCAGGGCGACCTGCCGGCCGATCTTCGAGGTGGACCGCCGGTCGGCGTCACCGACGTACTCCTTGCCGATGGGCAACCCCGCAAGCGCCGAACGGACGCTGATCGTCGTCCCGGTACGCCAGAAGTCGGGGGCCCGGTAGTAGACCTGGCTGCCGTCCTCCAGCCACGACCAGGTGCCCGGCTGGGGCGGATCGGTCTTCACGAACAATCGTCGCTGCACGGCCGCCCTGGCCTCTTTCGGAACGGCCGGTTCGAACGCGACCGTCACCGGCATCGCGGTGCCGTACGTCTGGTTCCCGGCGAAATAGAGCACGCTGGTCAGCGCCTGCCGGTTCGTATTCGTCGTGGCCGTCGTGAACGTGGTGCGCCCGACGGTCGTCCGGCCCGCGTCGCCGGTCGCGGTGACCTCCGCGGTGTAGGTCCGGCCGCTGCCCAGCGGGGCCGCCGGCACCCAACTCGACCCGTCCTCCCGCGGCTCCCCGGCCACCGCCCTGCCCTTGTCGTCGGTGAGCTTGACGCTGGTCACCCGGCCGTTGCTCACGGTGGCACCGACCTCCGCGCTGACCGGAACGCCCTTCGTCCGGTCGGCGGGCGTCACCGTCACTGTGGGGCCCGCCGCCGCACCGGGCGCCGCACCGGCCGCCGGCTTCCGCTCGGCGGTGCACCCGCCGAAAACCAACGGTGTGGCCGCGATGGTCACCGCCATTAGCGTCAATCGCCGCCTCACGTCCATATTCCGTCCCCCATTTCCAGTCCCTTGGCCACATTCTGTACAGCGTTTCTCGGGCCGGGTCGGGCTTTCCGGGGAACCGGGCGGGCGGGGCCGGGCTTATCGACCCCGGCGGGCCACGGGAGGCCACGGTGCCGCCGATGTCCGGGATCGGCCGTGCCGGGACACCCCGGACGGTCAGTCCCAGTCCTGGTCGCCGTGGTTGCGGTGCCACCGCCCACCGACCGGCGGGGTGTCCAGCCGAAGGGCCGCCACCGCGTTGCCGGCCAGGTCGTTGTCCTCGACCCGGCAGTCGACACAACTGCCCCGGGCAGTGATCCACATCCCGTGGGTCTGGGTGCGGTCGTCGTGGTTGTCCCAGATCCGGTTGCCGCGCACCGTCGCCGAGTCGAACGCCGCGTTGATCGCGATGCCGGCCCGGGTCGGCGGCGCGGCCGGCAGTTCGTACGCGGTGCCCGGCAGCGGGGTGTCCCCGCTCCACCCGCTGTACGCGTCGGGACGTACCGGGGCGAGGTGCAGTTCGGTGGCGGTGTTCGTGGCCACCACGGCGACCCGCCGGCCGACCCGCAGTACCTTGCCCCGGTGGCTGTCCTGCGCCCAGGTCGCCGAGCGGTCGACCAGGGACCGTTCGCTGTAGCGGACCGACTCGCCGCCACCGTGGGACGCCTCGGCGCACCGCCGGCCGTTGTTGCGGATGCGGTTGTCGAGCACCATCGCGTCGGTCATCGGACGGTCCACCCGGATCGCGTCCAGGCCGTTGCCCCAGAACTCGTTGCTCTCCACCACCACGTCCTGCGCCGGGTGCGGATAACCCCGGCCCAGGTCGTGCTGGTGGTAGCCGTAGCCGCCGTTGCCGCTGATCCGGTTGCCCCGCACCGTGTACGGGCCCGGGGTGTTGCCCATGCTGATCCCGTCGCCCTCGTTGCCGTCGATGACGCAGTCGGTGAGCAGGCCACCCCGGCCGGCGACCCCGGAGGTGCCGTTGCCCGACACGTCGTAGCCGGCCTCCAGGTTGCCGGTCATCGTGCAGCCGGTGACGATCAGGCCGTCGGCCCCCCAGTCGGAGATGCCGAACCGGTTGCCCTGGCTGTGGCAGCCGACGATCCGGTAGCCGCGCGGCGGCGTCCAGTAGTCCTTCTGGAGTTCCAGGAAGATGCCGTTGGTGCCGTTGGCCAGGGCGGTGCAGTTGGCGATGGTGAGCCGCTCCATGTCGCCCCAGCCGCCGATGCCGATGCCGATGCCCGCGCCGCCCATCTGCTCGCCGTTGTCCAGCCGGCCGCAGCCGACCACCACCACCCCCTCGACCAGGGTGTCCTGGAGGAAGTCGCAGCCCAGGCCGCTGGCCGCCGTGTGGTGGATGTAGAGGTTGCGGAACACCCCGCGCACCACGTACTGCAACCCGAGGCCCTTGGCCAGGTAGTTGTACTCGGCCATGGCCACCCCGGAGCCGTCGATCTCGAAGTCGGCGAAGGTGCAGTCGGCGATGTGCCGGTCCCGGTCCGCGCCGTGCTGGAGCACCGTCCAGAACGCCAGCGGCGTCGGGTCGCTGCGGTTGCCCTCGTTGCTGAGCAGGAACCGGGTGGCGGCCGGGCCGGCACCGATCAGCGACACCCCGCTGCGCCACACCGTGCCGGCGTCGCGGATGGAGTAGATGCCCGGCGGGCACCAGATCACCCGGGCCCGGCCGTCGGCCGCGTAGCCGTCACCGAGCCGGTCCACCAGGGCCGCCAGCGCGGGTTGGTCGTTGGTCACCCCGTCGCCGGTCAACCCGTAGTCCTGGGCGTCGCACCACAGCGGCGCACCGGCGACGGGGGGACGGCGGTCCCGGACGGCGACGGGCAGACCCTGGTACGGCACGGGTGGCTCCTCTCGGCGGTGCGTCCACGACCGACACGGCTGGGGCCGCGACCGGGCGTACGCGGGGCGGCGGTGCGCGCCCGCAGAGGTGCGGCGCGTCCGTGACCCGCGTCGGATTCCCGGCCCGCCGACCGGAAAACGCCTCCCGACCGGTCGTCCCGGCGAACCGGACGAACGCCGGGCGGCACGACGGAGCCGGCCACCCCGCCCAGGGTGACCGGCTCCGGGCGTACCGCTCAGACGTTCGCCACCAGCAGCGCCGGCTGTTCGACGCAGTCGGCGACGTGGCGCAGGAACCCGCCGGCCACCCCGCCGTCGCAGACCCGGTGGTCGAAGGTGAGGCTGAGCTGGGTCACCTTGCGGACCGCCAACTGCCCGTCGACCACCCACGGCTTGTCCACGATCCGCCCCACCCCGAGCAGCGCCGCCTCCGGGTGGTTGATGATCGGGGTGGAACCGTCCACCCCGAACACGCCGTAGTTGTTGAGGGTGAAGGTGCCGCCGGTGAGCCGGGCCGGCGGCAGGGTGCCGGCACGGGCGTCGGCGGTGGTCTGCGCCAGGGCGGCGGCCAACTCCCGGGTGGTCAGCCGCTGGGCGTCGCGCAGCACCGGCACGAGCAGGCCCCGGTCGGTCTGCGCGGCGATGCCCAGGTGCACCCCGGCCGACTGGACGATGCGCTGCCCCTCGGTGTCGACGTGCGCGTTGAGCTGCGGGAACCGGCGCAGGCCGCTGAGGCAGATCCGGGCCAGCAGGGCCAGCACGCTGACCGGGGCGTCCGGGGTGGCCGCGTTGATCGCCGCCCGGGTGGCCAGCAGCGCGGTGGCGTCCGCGTCCACCCAGATGGTCACCTCGGGGATCTCCCGGCGGCTGCGGGAGAGCTTGTCGGCGATCACCCGGCGGATGCCGGTCAGCGGGATGACGACGTCGGACGCGTCGGACGGGGCGAGGCCGACGTGCGCCGTCGGTGCCGGGTCCGCGGCGGCGAGGGGCCCGCCCGGGTCGGCCGGGGCCGGGCCTGCGGTGTGCTGGTCACGCGCGGCGGGCCGGGCCGGCAGGGTGGCCAGCGCGGCCTCCACGTCAGAGCGACGGATCACGCCACCCGGACCGGTGCCACGCAGCCCACCCAGGTCCACCCCGTGCTCGCGGGCGAGCCGGCGCACGATCGGCGAGATGACCAGCGGTGCCGTCCCGCCGGTCGGGGAGGTGCCGTCCCCCGCCGACGGGACGACGCCGTCGGTGTTCACCCCGGTGGCCGGGGCGTCCACCCCCGCGCCGGCCGGGACCCTCGGCTCGGACGACGGGCCGACGGTGCCCACGGGGGCGGACCCGGTGGCCGGCTCCGCGACGGGTGCGGCGGCCGGCTCCGGGGCCAGGGTCAGCCGGGGGCGTCGCCGCCGCCGGGTGCCGCCGTGGCCGGTGCCGTACCCGATCAGGACGTTGCCGGAGCCGGCCCGCTCCTCCTCGCGGTAGGTGGCGTGCCCGGCGGGTTCGTCGCCGCCGTCGGCGGGCGCGATGGTGATCAGCGGCTGGCCGACCGGGCGCGTCTCGCCGGCCGCGCCGTGCAACGCGACCACCCGCCCGGCGTACGGGCAGGGCACGTCGACCACGGCCTTGGCGGTCTCCACCTCCACCACGCTCTGGTCCACGGTGACCACGTCACCGACGGCGACCTTCCACTCGACGATCTCGGCCTCGCTCAGCCCCTCGCCGAGGTCGGGCAGGAGGAACACCCGGGTGCCGGTGGCGGTAGGGGCGCTCACGCCGCGCTCCCCTGCACCAGCCAGCGCGGGTCGGGCCGGTCGTCCCACTGAAGGCGGGCCACGGTGTCGAGGACCCGGTCCACCCCGGGCAGGTGGGTGTGCTCCAGCATCGGCGCCGGGTAGGGGATGTCCAGCCCGGACACCCGCAGCACCGGCGCGTGCAGGGCGTGGAAGCAACGCTCCTGCACCCGGGCGGCGATCTCCGCGCCGACCCCGGCGAAGCCCTGCGCCTCGGTGATCACCACGCACCGGCCGGTGCGGCGGACCGAGGCGGTGACGGTGGCGTCGTCGAACGGCACGATGGTCCGCACGTCGACGACCTCCAGGTCCCAGCCGTCCTCCCGGGCGGCCTCGGCGGCCTCCAGCGCCACCGGCACCGCCGGGCCGTACGCGACCAGGGTGGCGTCGGTGCCGGGCCGCCGGACGACGGCCCGGCCGAACGGGGCGGTCCGGGCCGGCAACTCGGCCTCGCCGCTGGCGAAGTAGAGCTTCTTCGGCTCCAGGAACACCACCGGGTCCGGGTCGGCGATCGCCTCCCGCAGCAGCGAGTACGCATCCTCGACCGTCGCCGGGGTGACCACCTTCAGCCCGGGGGTGTGCGCGTAGTACGCCTCCGACGAGTCACAGTGGTGCTCGACCCCGCCGATGCCACCGGCGTACGGCACCCGGATGACCATCGGCACGCTCAGCGCCCCCCGGGTGCGGTTGCGCAGCTTCGCCACGTGCGAGGCGATCTGCTCGAACGCCGGGTAGGCGAACGCGTCGAACTGCATCTCGACCACCGGCCGCAGCCCGGACATGGCCAGGCCGACCGCGAAACCGACGATGCCGGCCTCGGCCAGCGGGGTGTCGAAGCAGCGCTTGTCGCCGAACCGGGCCTGCAACCCGTCGGTGATCCGGAAGACCCCGCCGAGCTGCCCGACGTCCTCACCGAAGACGAGCACCCGTTCGTCGTCGAGCATCGCGTCGGCGAGCGCGGCGTTGAGCGCCTTCGCCATGGTCATGGTGGCCATCAGGCGTCCCCCTCCGCGTCGGCGGCCAGCTCGGCCCGGACCATCTCGCGCTGCTCGACCAGTTGCGGGGTCGGCTCGGCGTAGACGTGGTCGAACAGGCTCAGCGGGTCGACAGTCGGCTGGGCGTGCATCCGCTCCCGCAGGTCGGCGGCGTACGCCTCGGCCTCGGCGGCGACCTGCGCCACCGCCGCGTCGTCCAGCTCGCCCCGGCTGCGCAGGTACGCCTCCAGCCGGGCCACCGGGTCGCGGTCCCGCCACGCCTCCACCTCGTCGGGGTCCCGGTAGCGGCTGGCGTCGTCGGCGTTGGTGTGCGCCTCCATCCGGTAGGTGTGCGCCTCCACCAGGTACGGCCCGTGCCCGGCGCGGGCGTGCGCCACCGCCCGGGTGAGCACCGCCAGGACGGCGACGGGGTCGTTGCCGTCGACCTGCTCGCTGGGCACCCCGTAGCCGACGCCCTTGTAGGCCAGGCTCGGCGCGGCCGTCTGCCGGGACAGCGGGACGCTGATCGCGTACTTGTTGTTCTGCACGAAGTAGACGACCGGGGCCTTGAACACGGCCGCGAAGTTGAGCCCCTCGTGGAAGTCGCCCTCGCTTGTCGCGCCGTCGCCGATGAAGGCCAGCGCGACGGTGTCCCGCCCCTGGTAGGACTCCCCGTAGGCCAGCCCGGCGGCGTGCACGCACTGGGTCGCCAGCGGGGTGCACTGCGGCGCGGTGCGGACCACCGTCGGGTCGTACCCGCAGTGCCAGTCGCCGCGCAGCAGGGTGAGCACCTCGACCGGGTCGATGCCCCGGGCGGTCAGCGCCATCGACTCCCGGTAGGTGGGGAACACCCAGTCGTCGTCGCGCAGCGCCAGCACCGCGCCGACCTGGCACGCCTCCTGGCCGCGCGAGGACGGGTAGACGGCGAGCCGGCCCTGTTTGGTCAGGGCGGTGGACTGCGCGTCGAAGCGCCGGCCGACGACCATCCGGCGGTACATCTCGCGCAGCGTCTCGACCGGCGGCTCGGGCAGGTCGGCCCGGGGCGGCAGCGGGGTGCCGTCGGGGTCGAGCAGCCGGACCGGCTCGGTCTGCGGGAGCAGGCCGGCGGTGGGTTCGGGGGCGACCGGGGTGGCCGGTCGACGGGTACGCGGGGATGCCCTGCGGACCGCCTGGGGTGTGGTCGTCACGGCGGGGACCTCCTGGACGTGTGGTGGCCCTATGCTCCTGCCGTCGGATGATTGACTCAACATGCGCGCCCAACGCGGGACGATTGGCATTTCGAGGAGCTGCTGATGGGCCAGGAGACCACCCCCGCCCGGGCCGGGCCGGGCGGAACGGGACGTTCGGCCACACCGCTGGACGAGGTGGACCGGCGCATCCTCGCCGAGCTGGTCCGCGACGGCCGGATGTCGGTGCGCACCCTCGCCGAACGGGTGCACGTGTCACGCACCAACGCGTACGCCCGGCTGGAACGGCTGCTGCGCGACGGGGTGGTGACCGGCTTCCGGGCGCTGGTCGCGCCGGAGCCGGCCGGGCTGGGCACCTCGGCGTACATCTCGCTGACCATCCAGCAGAACACCTGGCGGGAGGTGTCGGCGGAACTGGCCCGGGTGCGCTACATCGAGCACGTGGCGCTGCTCAGCGGGGAGCACGACGTGTTGGCGCTGGTCCGCGCGCCCGACAACGCCACCCTGCGGGACGTGGTGCTCAGCCGGGTGCAGGGCATCGCCGGGGTGCTGTCCACCCGGACGTGGCTGGTCTTCGACGAGTTCGACGGCGCCGGCAGCCCCTGGGCCTGAGCGGCCCGCGCGACCGGCCGGCGCGGCGCGGTCGGTCCTGCGGTGGGGCGGTCGCGCGGGCGGTCAGCGTTCCGGCGGGGCGGCCAGACCGGCGCGGTCGGCCAGGGCCAGCAGCGGCTCCAGCGAGAAGCGGTCGCCGTCCAGGCCGGCGTGCGGGTCACCGCGCTCGGCGAACCGGGCCGGCATGCTCACCACGTCGAAGTCCTCCGGGCGGGCGTCGTCCAGCTCCGCCCAGTCCAGCGGGGCCGACACCAGCGCCGCCGGGGTGGGCCGGATCGAGTACGCCGAGGTCACCGTGTGGTCGCGGGCCATCTGGTTGTAGTCGATGAAGACCGGCCGGTCGCGCTGCTCGCGCCACCAGGTGGTGGTGACCAGGTCGGGCAGCCGACGCCCCAGCTCGTGGCCCAGGGCGAGCACCGCGCGCCGGCACTCGCCGAAACTCCACCGGGGCTCGATGGACAGATAGACGTGCAGGCCGCGCCCGCCGGTGGTCTTGGGGTAGCCGACCATGCCCAGCTCGGCGAGGAAGGCCCGGACCTCGTGCGCCACCGGCACCACCCGGTCGAAGCCGACACCCGGCATCGGGTCCAGGTCGATCCGGAGCTGGTCGGGGCGCTCCACGTCGGCCGCCGTCACCGGCCACGGGTGGAACCGCAGGGTGCCGAGGTTGGCCGCCCAGATCACCACCGCCAGCTCGCTCGGCGCGACCTCGTCGGCGGTACGGCCGCTGGGGAACGTGAGGTGGGCGGTGCGCACCCAGTCGGGAGCGCCGGCCGGGAGCCGTTTCTGATAGAAGGCGTCACCCCGGTTGTCCTGCCGGGTGCCGATCTTCGCCCCCTCGAACACGCCGCGTGGCCAGCGCTCCAGCATCGTGGGCCGGTCCCGCAGGGCGCGCAGGATGCCGTCGCCGACGGCCAGGAAGTAGCCGACCACGTCCCGCTTGGTCAGGCCGCGCTCGGGAAAGTACGGCTTGTCGGGGCTGGAGACGCGGACCAGCCGCTCCCCCACCTGGATCTCCTCGGCCGCCGTCGCCACGCTCACACGGTAACGGCCACCCCCGACACCGGAGGCCACCTCACCGGATCGGTCCGGAGCCGTTCAGCGCTCGTCGTCGTCCGCGCCGCGCGGTTGGTTCGGCCGGTACTTCCTGATCCACGCGTCCACCGCGGCCCGGTCCCAGACCCGGACCTTGCCACTGGCCACGGTGTCGATCGGTGCCGGAAAGGTCGGGCGGTTCGTGATCTCGGTGGCCCTGGTGCGTGACACGCCACCGAGCATGTCCGCGATGTCGGAGAGGGCCACGAGTCTCACGCTGCGACCGTATGCACGTGCGCCGTTCACACGTTGCCACTTGCAACCTTGACGGTGTGCATGTTGCAAGTGATGCTGATGGGGCACATCCGGTGGCGGTCCGGGTACCTGATCGGGGATCGGTGCCCGGATCTGCCCGTACCCGGGAGGGGCCGACCATGCCGATGGACGACGGACCGATCACGCCCGCCCTGGTCATCTGGACCGCGCAGCGGGTGGTGGCGCAGCACCACGAGGCACCGGACGGGCGGTCGACCCTGCGCCGCTGCTTCCAGTGCCGGGCCGGCGGATGCCACCTGCTCCGCTGGGCGCGGGGCGTGCTCCGGGCCCACCGGCGAGCGCGGCTGCCGCGCACTAGGCTCGCCGCCATGGCGAGCTATCTCGACGTACACCCGGAGAACCCGCAGCCCCGGACGATCGCCCGGGTGGTCGACCTGCTGCGGGCCGACGGCCTGGTCGCCTACCCGACGGACTCGTGCTTCGCGCTCGGTTGCCAACTGGGCAACCGGGACGGTCTCGACCGGATCCGGGAGATCCGGCACCTGGACAGCAAGCACCACTTCACCCTGGTGTGCCGGGACTTCGCGCAGCTCGGCCAGTTCGTGCAGATCAACAACGCGGTGTTCCGGTCACTGAAGGCGGCCACCCCGGGCAGCTACACCTTCATCCTGCCGGCCACCAAGGAGGTGCCGCGCCGGCTGCTGCACCCCAGGAAGAAAACCGTCGGGGTACGCATCCCCGATCATCCGGTCGCGCAGGCGCTGCTGGCGGCGCTGGGCGAGCCGCTCGTGTCGAGCACCCTGCTGCTGCCCGGCGAGACCGAGCCGATGACCCAGGGCTGGGAGATCAAGGAACGGCTCGACCACGCGATCGACGCCGTCATCGACTCCGGCGAGTGCGGCACCCTGCCCACCACCGTGATCGACTTCTCCGCCGACGAGCCGGAGATCGTCCGGTACGGCGCGGGCGACCCGACCCGCTTCGAATAGCCGCCCCCGGTCAGGCCGCGCCGGGGTCCGCCGACGGAAGCGGCAGCGGCTCGACGACCGGGTCGACGTCCCGGGCCGAGTGGACGGGTGCCGGGCGGGCCGACTCCCGGGTCCGGCGGTGCCGGCGACCCGCGCCCGGCGGCCCGGACAGCCGGAGCACCTCGCAGGTGACCGGGTGGATCGGGGCCGGCGGCACGGCGAAACGCCCCGGACCCCAGCGCACCCAGAGGGCCACCCGGCCGGCCGCCGCCTCCGCCGCCAACTTCTCCCAGGTACGCCGCCGGTCGGTGTGGTCGACCTCGACGACCACGGGCGGCCCGTCGCGGCGGGCACACGCCACGTCCAGCACCGAGTGCCGGTCGGTCATCGGCGGGGGCAACGGCAGCACGCTCGCCGCCCGACGGTAGGACCGCCAGCCCTGCTCGGCGGCCCAGGCCGACACCGCGTCGATGATCCGCGCGGTCACCTCGTCGGTGCCCAGGTCGACGAATTCGAGCCGGTCCAGCCAGGCGGTGAGCGATGCCGCCAACCGTTCGCCGTCCGCCCCACCGTCCACGCGGGCAGGGTACCCATCCCCCGGCAACGGCCCACCCCCGGACCGCCGGTCGCCCGCATGATCGACTCCGTGTCGGCGCAACAGCGGTAACCCGAGGATGTGGATAGCGCTACTTGGGAGCCAGGGTCGGGGTGGGCCCCCGGGACCCGGGGCCGGGAGCGGGGCGGGGTTACCGGGGTGGGGGCGGGGGTAGGCATGGGGACATGGCGGAACTGGGGGCGCTGTGGATCGTCCGGCACGGGGAGAGCACGGCGAACGTCGCGGCGTCGGCGGCCGAGGCGGCCGGGATCGAGCTGATCGACCTGACCCACCGCGACGCCGACGTTCCGCTGTCGGACACCGGTGAGGAGCAGGCGCGGGCGACCGCCCGGTGGCTGGCCGGCCTGCCGGCGGACCAGCGTCCCGACGTGGCGGTCGTCTCGCCGTACCTGCGGGCGGTGCGGACGGCGGAACTGGCACTGGCCGGCACCGGAATCCCGGCCGGCGTCGACGAGCGGTTGCGTGACCGCGAGCTGGGCATCCTCGACGGGTTGACCGGGCACGGGGTGGCCCGCCGGTACCCCGACGAGGCGGCCCGGCGGCAGCGGCTCGGCAAGTTCTACTACCGGCCGCCGGGCGGCGAATCCTGGACCGACGTGGCGCTGCGGCTGCGTACCCTCCTCGGTGACCTGCGCCGCGACCACCCGGGGCGGCGGGTGCTGCTGGCCGGGGTGGCCGCGCTGCGCGCCGGGGCGGGGGTGCTGCAACTCGCCGCCGCCGAGTCCACCGCCGCCGCGCTGAGCATCCAGGTGCCCGAGGCGATGGTGATCGGCCTGCCGGAGACCGCCGACGGCGCGGTCGCCGGCGACCCGGGCGACCGGCTCGGCGACCTGGTAGAGCGGGCCGACGTGGTCACCGTCGGGCCGGGCCTCAACGACATCGACCAGACCCGCGCGCTGCTGCGCCTGGTGCTGTCGGCCGCCGGCCCGCGCACGGCTCTGGTCTTCGACGCGTACGCGCTGGGCGCGCTCAGCCACGACCCGGACCTGCTGGTCGGCGCGGACCGGAAGGTGGTGCTGACCCCGAACCTCACCGAGGCCCGGCACCTGCTCGGCCGCGACCCCGGCGACGGCCTGGACGCGGTCAGCGTGGACCGGTCGACGTGGCAGCGGTGGCCGGGTGCCGGCCGGCGGCGAGCGCGGCCTCGTTGCGGACCGCCCAGTCGGCGAGCTGGGACAGCGGGCCGAGCAGGCTCTGCCCGAGCGGGGTGAGCCGGTACTCGACGCTGGGCGGGACGGTGGGGTGGACCTCGCGCAGCACCAGGCCGGCCGACTCCAGACCGCGCAGGGTGCGGGTCAGCATGCGTTGGCTGATCCCGTCGATGGCCCGGTGCAGCTCGTTGAAGCGGTACGGCTGACGGCCCAACAGGACCAGCACCAGCATCGACCACTTGTCGCTGAGCAGCCGCAGCAGCCCGGTGACCGGGCAGCCGTCGTACTCGTCGGCCGGGACGGGCGTCGGCAGGGCCGCCGCCACCAGGGAACGAACATCCGTGTTCGGTACGGACATGACACTGCCTTCTTCCGCTGTCGCCGGCCTCCGCAGAGGATTGTGCCGGTCGTGGTCCGAGGTCGACGTCCGGTGCCGAACGGGGGCCACCGGGCGACGGGAAGGGGTGGCATGCGGGTCACCGTCATCAGCGGCGGCACCGACGGCATGGGCCGGGCGACCCTGGAAGCCCGGATCCGCCGTGGCGACGAGGTCGTCGCCATCGGCAGCAACCCGGCGAAGGGGCTGGCCGTGCGGGCGCTCTCCGGCCGGGTGCACTTCCTCCAGGCGGACCTCCGCTCGGTGGCGGAGACCCGCAGGGTCATCGACACCATCAGGGGTCGGTGGCCGAAGGTGGACGCCCTGGCCCTGTTCGCCAACCGGCAGTCGCCCCGGCGGGTGGTCACCGACGAGGGCCTGGAGCAGACCTTCGCGCTGTACTACCTGAGCCGCTACCTGCTCAGCCACGGTCTGCGCGAACAGCTCGACGCCGCCGAGCGGCCGGTCGTCGTCAACGTGGCCGGCGTCGGCGTCACCAGGGGCTCGATCCACTGGGACGACCTCCAGCTCGCCCGGCGGTACGGCATGGTCGACGCACAGTTGCAGGCCGGCCGGGCGAACGACCTGCTCGGGGTGGACTTTGCGGAGCGGTCCGGCTCCCGGGCGCGGTATGTGCTCTACCACCCCGGCTTCACCCGCAGCGGCGACCTGTCCACCATGCCGGCGGCGATCCGTGGGGTGATCCGGGCGGCGTCGGTCGTCGCCAGGCCGGTCGGGAAGTCGATCCGCCCCGTCGTGGAGTGGATCGACACTCCGCCGTCGGAGGCCCTGACCGCCAGCGACCGGGGTAGACCCGTGCCCCTGTCGACCGGGACGCTCGATCCGGCCGCCGCCCGCCGCCTCGGCACGGTGACCGACGCGCTGCTCACCCGCCTCGACGCCGGCTGAGCCGGTGGTTCACCAGAGGGTCGGCGGTGCGCCCGTGGGCACGGGCAGGATCTGCCGCACCCGCCCGGGGGCCACGCTGCGCTGCCGCCACTCCCGGGGGTAGCCCACCGAGACCTCCTCGAACCGCACCCCGTCCTTCCAGGTGGTACGCGGAATGTGCAGGTGCCCGTAGACCACCGTGGTGGCGGCGAACCGGCGGTGCCAGTCGGCGGTGGCCTGCGTACCGCACCACTGGGCGAAGATCGGGTAGCGCAGCACCTCGGTCGGGTGGCGGTCCAGCGGCCAGTGGTTGACCAGCACGGTGGGCAGTTCCGGATCGCGGGCCGCCAACCGGCGGGCGGTCGCCTCCAGCCGGGCTTCGCACCACTGCTGCCGGCTCGGGTACGGGTCGGGGTGCAGCAGGAACTCGTCGGTGCAGACGATCCCGGTCCGGTACGCCTCGGCCAGCGCCGCCTCCCGGGTGTCGAACCCGGGCGGTCGCCAGCTGTAGTCGTAGAGCAGGAACAGGGGGGCCACCAGCGCCGGGCCGCCCGGCCCCCGCCACACCCGGTAGTCGTCCTCGGGGGTGACCACGCCCAGTTCCCGGCACCGCCGCACCAGCAACTCGTAGCGGTCCACCCCGCGCAGGGTCACCGGGTCGGCCGGCGGGGTCCACAGCTCGTGGTTGCCGGGTGCCCAGATGACGGTGTCGAATCGTTCGGCGAGCAGGCCGAGCGCCCACTCGATGTCGGCGACGGTGTCCGCCACGTCACCGGCGACGATCAGCCAGTCCCGTGGCGAGGTGGGCCGTAGCGCCTCGACCAGGGCACGGTTCTCCGCGTACCCGACGTGCAGGTCGCTGATCGCGACCAGACTGCCCTCGGTGTCCTCCCCCAGCATCCGCCGATCGTACGCAGAAGGGTCCCCGGCGTGCGGCACGCGGGAGCGCCCCCGGCCGGGGTCAGTCGGCGGAGCCGGGTTCGGCCATCCGACGGTGCTGCCCGGCCATCAGCCGGTCCGGCGTGAGCCGGGCCGCCACCGCCTGGACCTTGTTCTTCAGCGAACCGCCGACCACCTTCTCCTCGCCCTTCATCATCGCCGCGAAGCCCTGCGCGGCCACCGTCGCCGGGTCGTCCTTGTCGTCCGCGCCGACCTTGGTGTCGCCCATCTCGGCACGATCGAAGAACTTCGTCTCGGTCGGGCCGGGCAGCAGGGTGGTCACCGTCACCCCGGTCTCCCTCAACTCGTCGCGCAGCGCCTCGGCGAAGGACTGCACGAAGGACTTGGAGGCGTTGTAGACCGCCTGGTACGGGCCGGGGATGGCGGCCACGATCGACGACGTGAACAGCACCCGGCCGGCGCCCCGTTCGACCATCGCCGGCAGCATCCGCTTGGCCAGGTGCACGGTGGAGGTCACGTTGACGTCGATGACGTTCAGTTCGTCGCGCAGGTCGGTGCCGCCGACGAACGCCCCGCCCGCGCCGCGTCCGGCGTTGACCGCCAGCGCGTCCACCGGCCGGCCGGTCGCGTCCACCGCCTCGACCAGCGCCGTCACCCCGTCGTAGGTCGCCAGGTCGACCTGGACGGCGCGGATCTCGACCTGGCCGTCGCGGCGCAGGTGGTCGGCCGCCCCGGTGATGCCGGCGTCCTCGGCGGCGATCACCACGTCGTAGCCGTGCCGGACGAACTGGCCGGCCAGCTCGTACCCGATGCCGCTGGACGCGCCGGTGACGACGGCCAGCGGTCGTCGGGTGGTGGGTGCGCTCATCTGACTGGTCCTCTCCTCGGTCGGGGCTCGTCCGCCCGAATGTCCCTACTGCCTGTATTGCCCCGGATCGGGCCGGCCAATCCTGCCCGCCGGAGGTGCTCCGGACGCCACCGCCGGCCCACCCGGTAGGATCGTCGGCGGGCCGTGACTGGCGCGTGGGGATGGAGCACCATCGGGAAGCGGCCCCGTCATGAGGACGCACGCCGAGCGCCTGGGCCTTCCGCACGTCACCTGGAGGTCGCATGTCGCGCAACGCCGAGTCCACCGCCTTCCGCAGCGCCCTCGAGGTGATCCGGGCGGTCGAACCCCGGGTGGCCGACGCCATCGGCGCGGAACTGGCCGACCAGCGTGAGTCGCTGAAGCTGATCGCCAGCGAGAACTACGCCTCCCCGGCGACCCTGCTGACCATGGGCAACTGGTTCAGCGACAAGTACGCCGAGGGCACCGTCGGCCGCCGCTTCTACGCCGGCTGCCAGAACGTCGACACCGTCGAGGCGCTCGCCGCCGAGCACGCCAAGGAACTGTTCGGGGCCAGCCACGCGTACGTGCAGCCGCACTCCGGCATCGACGCCAACCTGGTCGCCTTCTGGGCGATCCTGGCCGACCGGGTCGAGTCCCCGGCGCTGAAGAAGGCCCAGGTACGCCAGGTCAACGACCTGACCGAGGCGGACTGGTTCGCGCTGCGCCGCGAGCTGGGCAACCAGCGGATGCTGGGCATGTCGCTGGACGCCGGCGGCCACCTCACCCACGGTTTCCGGCCGAACATCTCCGGCAAGATGTTCGACCAGCGCAGCTACGGCACCGACCCGGCCACCGGCCTGATCGACTACGACCGGGTGGCCGAGGCGGCCCGCGAGTTCAAGCCGCTGATCCTGGTCGCCGGCTACTCGGCGTACCCCCGGAAGGTGAACTTCCGGATCATGCGGGAGATCGCCGACTCGGTCGGCGCGACCTTCATGGTCGACATGGCGCACTTCGCCGGCCTGGTCGCCGGGAAGGTCTTCACCGGCGACTTCGACCCGGTGCCGCACGCGCACATCGTCACCACCACCACCCACAAGTCGCTGCGCGGCCCGCGCGGCGGCATGGTGCTCTGCGGTCCGGAACTGGCCGACCAGGTCGACCGGGGCTGCCCGATGGTGCTCGGCGGCCCGCTGCCGCACGTGATGGCGGCCAAGGCGGTCGCGCTGGCCGAGGCGCGGCGGCCCGACTTCGCCGACTACGCGCAGCGGATCGTCGACAACGCGCAGGCCCTCGCCGAGGGGCTGCTGCGCCGGGGCACCACCCTGGTCACCGGCGGCACCGACAACCACCTGGTGCTGCTCGACGTCTCCGGCCACGGGCTGACCGGCCGGCAGGCCGAGCAGGCGCTGCTCGACTCGGGCATCGTCACCAACCGCAACGCCGTCCCGCAGGACCGCAACGGTGCCTGGTACACCTCCGGCATCCGGATCGGCACGCCCGCGCTGACCACCCGGGGCCTCGGCACCGCCGAGATGGACGCCACCGCCGAACTGATCCACACCGTGCTGAGCCAGACCACGCCGGGGGCCAACGCCGACGGCACCCCGTCGAAGGCCAAGTACGTGCTCGACCCGGCGGTCGCCGACCAGGTCGGCAAGCAGGCCACCGACCTGCTCGCCGGCTTCCCCCTCTACCCCACCGTCGACCTGACCTGACCCGCGCCCTCCCCTCCCCCGCTTCGCCCTCTCGCGGTGATCAAGAGGTTCGGGTCACGAAACCCTTCACCGGTGACCCGAACCTCTTGATCACCGACCCGCACCACCCCGCCGACCCCGACCGGGGACAGCCGGGGGCCGGGTGGGGATGGGCGTGGTCAGGGGAGCGGGCGCTTGAGGTGGTAGCGGTGGACCTCGGTGCTGCCCTGGATGTTGTTGACGTCCTCGGCGGCGGAGACCAGCTCCCAGCCCTCCCGACCGACCCGGTTGAGATGGGCGATGGCGGTGTCGCCGTAGGCCGTGACGTCGGTGCGTGAGCCGTCCGGGCCGTACCAGACGAACGAGACGTGGAACTGGCGTCCCTGTCCCTGGTAACGGCGGACCAACAGGGCGTACTCCCAAGCGATCATGCGTCCATTATGGCCACCGGATCATCCGGCGCACAGTACGGCAGGTGGCGGCTCGACGACACGCGGTACCGGTCACCCGGTCAGGAAAGGTGCGCCAGCTCGTCGGTGAGCAGTGCGGCCAGCCGGTCCAGTCCGAGGTCGATCTGCTCCGGGGTGACGGCGCTGACCGACAGCCGCAACGCCTCGACCGGACGGCCGTCGTCGTAGAAGTGCGCCATCGGGGTCCAGAGCACCCCGTAGCGTTCGGCGGAGCGGCGCAGCAGCGCGTCGTCCACCGGGAACGGGACGGTGACCACGACGAAGAAGCCCCCGGCCGGGGTGTTCCAGCGCACCGGCGAGCCGGCCGGGAAACGCCGCCGCAGGCCGGCGAGGAGATGGTCCCGGTTACGGGTGTACGCCGCCCGTTCCCGCCGGTTCGCGGCGACCAGCGAGCAGCCGTGCTCCAGCAGCGCCCCGCCGATCACGGCCTGGGCCAGCGGCGACGTGTTCACCGAGACCATACTCTTGATCTTGGCGAGCTGGTCGGCGAACAACCCCACCGCACCGTCGGCCCCACCGACCCGCTGGTCGGCCACCAGATAGCCGATCCGCGCCCCGGGCAGCACCGTCTTGGCGAACGAACCGAGATAGACCACCCGCCGTCGGGTGTCCAACGCCTTGAGCGTCGGCACCCGGTCGGCGTCCCCGGCCGGGAACAGCCCGTACGGGTTGTCCTCGATGAGCAGCAGGTCCTCGTCGACGGCCAGGTCCAGCAGGCGTTGCCGGTCGGCCAGGCCGATGCTGGTGCCGGAGGGGTTGGCGAAGTCGGGCATCACGTAGCAGGCCCGGGGCCGCAGCCCCTCGTCCCGGGCCCGGCGCGCCTGCGCCCGCAGGTCGGCCAGGTCCACCCCGGCCGGGCCACCGGCCACCGGCCGCACCGGCAGGTCCACCAGCCGGGCCGCCCCGGTCAACCCGACGTACGTCGGGGCGACGGCGAGCAGCACGTCGGTCGGGCCGGCCCGCAACGCCCGCAGCACCAGCAGCATCGCCTCCTGGCAGCCGACGGTCACCACCACCGCCTCGTCGTCGACGTGGACGTCCTCGTCGACGGCGAGGTTGCGGGCGATCAGGTGATGGATGATCCCCTTGGTCCGGCCGTACTGGAACAGGGTGCGACGGACCTGGTCGGGCGTCTGCCCGAGGTCGTCGGCGAGGTGCCGGCGGAACCGGTCCAGCCAGCGTCCCGGCGCGTCGTCGTCGAAGAACTCCTCGTACGGCCGCCCGGCCGCCAGCGACACCGCGTCCGGCCAGTGCTGGGACACCTCGTTGAGGAAGTTCATCGAGTTCAGCGCCGGGTCGTCGACCGCCGGGTGCAGGGTCGCCAGGTCCAGGTCCACCAGATGCTCCACCGGGTCAGCCTCCGGTCAGGGTACGCAGCCGCCGGGCCTGCGCCGGGTCGGCACAACCGGTCAGGGTCAACGCGTCGCGCAACTCGACGGCGAGCAGGTCGAGGGCGGCCAGCGCGCCGGCCCGCCCGCCGGCCGCCAGCGCCCACAGCATCGGGCGGCCGAGCAGCACCCCGGTCGCGCCGAGGGCGAGCGCGCGCAACACGTCCGTGCCGGACCGTACCCCGCTGTCCAGCAGCACCTCGACCCGCCCGTCGACGGCCGCGACCACCTCGGGCAGCATGGTGGCGGTGGCCGGGGCCCCGTCGAGCTGCCGGCCGCCGTGGTTGGAGACCACCACCGCGTCCACCCCGACGTCGGCGGCGCGGACCGCGTCGCGCGGGTCGAGGACCCCCTTGACCAGCAGCGGCAACCGGGTGCGTTCCCGCAGCCAGGCCAGATCCGCCCAGGTCAGGGCGGGGGCGAAGGCGGCCTCGGTGTGCGCGGCGATGGCCGACACGCCGGGGGTGCCGGCGTGGGCCAGGTCGTCCCGGCCCGCGGGCAGGTTGGCGGCGGTCACCTCCGGTGGCAGCGCGAAGCCGTTGCGCACGTCGCGCAGCCGCCGGCCGAGCACCGGCACGTCGACGGTGACCATCAACGCGGCGCAGCCGGCGGCGTGTGCCCGGTCGAGCAGGTCGGCGACCAGCCCCCGGTCCCGCAGCCAGTAGAGCTGGAACCAGACCGGCCCGTCGGTGGCGGCGGTGACCTCCTCGACCGGGGTGCTGCTCAACGTGCTCAGCACGTAGGGCACCCCGGCCGCGCCGGCCGCCGCCGCGAGCGCCGGCTCGGCGTCCGGGTGCAGCAACCGTTGGTACGCCATCGGCGCGACCGCCACCGGCATCGACTGCTCCCGGCCGAGCAGCGGCGCGTCGGTGCGGGGACGTTCCACCCCGGTCAGCACCCGGGGCAGCACGGCGACCCGGTCCAGGGCGGCCCGGTTGGCGGCCAGCGTGGTCTCCACGCCGCTGCCCCCGCCGACGAAGTCCCAGACCCCGGCCGGGAGCGCCCGGCGGGCCAGCTCGGCGAAGTCGGCCAGGCTGACCGGCGGCCGGTCGACCTCCCCGACGGTCACCGCCCGTCCCCCACGGTGGCGGTGAGCGGGCTGCCGGCCGGTGGGGTGGGCAGCCCGAAGACGTCCCGGAGGAAGGCGGCGGCCTCGTCCTGGGCGCGCCGGCCGGCGTCGAAGACCCCGGGCATGGCGAAGAACCCGTGGATCATGCCGGGGTAGCGGCTGGCCCGCACCGGCACGCCGGCCTCCCGCAACCGCTGCGCGTACCGCTCCCCCTCGTCGCGCAACGGGTCGTGCTCGGCGGTGATGACCAGGGCCGGCGGCAGGCCGGACAGGTCGTCGGCGAGCAGCGGCGAGGCCAGCGGGTCGGCCGCGTCCGCCGGGTCGGCCAGGTAGTGCCCCCGGTACCAGTCGACGGAGTGCCTGTTGAACAGCAGCGGATCCTGGTCGTCGGTGGGGCGGGGGGCGGCCCGCTGGTCGGTGTTCGGGTAGACCAGCAGTTGCCCGGCCAGCCGGGGGCCGCCCTCGGCGCGGGCCAGCAGGGTCACCGCCGCCGCCAGGTTGCCCCCGGCGCTGTCCCCGCCCACCACCAGCCGGTCCGGGTCCACGCGCAGCGCGGCGGCGTGCTCGGCCAGCCACCGGGTGGCGGCGTGGCAGTCCAGCACGGCCGCCGGGAACGGGTGCTCCGGGGCGAGCCGGTAGCCGACCGTCACCACCTGGCAGGGGGTGGCGTTGGCCAGCCGGCGGCAGATCCCGTCGGCGGTCTCCACGCTGCCCAACGTCCAGCCGCCGCCGAAGAAGTAGACCAGGGTGGGCAGCGGCCCGTCGCCGGCCGGCCGGTGCACCCGGACCCGCAGGTCCCCGTCGGGGCCGGGGACGGTCGTGTCGCGTACCTCGTGGACCGGCTCGACGTCGCCGCCGCCGGCCCGGATCGCGGCGAGGTCGGCGGCGCGGGCCTCGGCGAGGGTCTGGGTGTACAGCGGCCGGGTGCCGGCGGCGGCCCGTGCGGCCCGGTACGCCACCACCTGGGGGTCGAGGGACATGGGATCGGCTCCTATCCGCCGGTGGTGACGAAGAGCTTGTCGATGCCGCGCAGGAACAGGCTCCCGCTGTAGTCGGCCGGCTGGCTGACCGCGAGCCGGGGGAACCGCGCGAAGAGTCGGGGCAGGCCGAGCCGGCCCTCCAACCGGGACACCGCCGAACCGAGGCAGAAGTGCGGGCCGACGCCGAAGGCCAGCGACGGGGGTCCGTCGCGGCGCGGGTCGAACCGGTCCGGCCCGGGGAAGCGGCGCGGGTCCCGGTTGGCCCCGGCGATGATCAGCAGCACGTTCTCGTCCCGGGCGACCGGCACGCCGCCCAGCACGGTGTCCCGGGGCGCGGCGCGGGCCAGGAAGTGCACCGGGCTCTCCAGCCGCAGCACCTCGTCCACACAGCCCTGGGCCAGCGTCTCGTCGCCGGGCAGCGCGGCCACCGTGTCCGGGTGGCCCAGCAGCACCGGCAGGCCGTTGCTGAACATGTAGACGGTGGTGACGAAGCTGGCGTTGAACAGCACGATCAGGTTGCTGATCAACTCCTCCTCGGTCAGGTCGACCTCGCCGGAGTCCAGCGCCTCGACCAGCCCGGAGATCAGGTCCTCACCCGGCTGGCGACGGCGGTGAGCGATCAGGTCCCGGTAGAGCGCCCGCAGCTCCTCGGCGGCCTGGTTGGCCAGGGCGAGCCGCTGCGGGGTCTTGCCGGCCACGTCGAGAAACTCGTCGATCCAGTCGACCCGCTGCCGGTACCAGGCCAGCTCGGTCTCGGGCAGGCCGATGAACTCGGCCATCACCAGCGCCGGCACCGGGTAGGCGAAGTCCGCGACGAAGTCGACCTCGGAGCCGTCGGAGCCGGCGTCGGCCATCCGGTCCAGCAGGCTGTCGACCACCCGGATGATCACCGGTTCCAGCGCGCCGAGCCGGCGCGGGGTGAAGGTACGGGAGAACACGCCGCGCATCCGGCCGTGGTCGGGCGGGTTGACGAACATCATCGACGACTGGAAGGTCCGCAGGATCTCCTGCTCCTGCCAGCCCGGCGGGGCCTGCTTGTACCACTCCGGGTCGCGCAACACCTGGTCGACCAGGTCGTAGCCGACGGCCACGGCGCTGACCGTGCTGTGCTCCGGACGGTTCGGGATGACGCTGATCGGCCCGTGTTCGTGCAGGGCCGCGTACCACGGATAGGGGTGTTGCCGGCCGGCCTCGCTGTAGAGGCCGGACAGGATCTCGTCGACGTCCACGATGGTGCTTCCTCCCCAGGAAATGACCGGGGGGCGACGGGTCATCCCCGCCGCCCCACCGGTGTCACAGACCGAGCAGTCGAAGTGGTACGGCGTCCGCCAACGCCTGGTTGCCGGCGTCGTTCGGGTGGATGTGGTCACCGGCGTCGTACGCGGGCAGCAGCCGGCTCGGCTGGGCCGGGTCGCGCAGCACCGCGTCGAAGTCGAGCAGCCCGTCGAACTCGGCCGCCCCCGGGCCCCGCAGCCAGGTGTTCACCGCCTGCCGGGTGGTCTCCTTCTCGGGCGTCCACACCCCCGGGTTGCCGTGCCCCTCGTACGGGGTGAGGGTGACCGCGAGGCTGCGCAGGCCGCGCGCCTTGGCCTGCTTGTTGATCTGCCGCAGCGAGGCGATGATCCGGTCGGCGGAGTCGTCGGACATCCAGATGTCGTTGATGCCGAGGTGGGTCACCAGGGTCTTCACGCCGGTCTGCGGGAAGACGTCCTCGTTGAGCCGGGCCAGCGCGTTCGGGCCCAGCTCGTAGTAGCCGGGGAAGCCGCCCGCGCCGGGCTCGGTGCCCTCGTGGTTGAGCCGGTTGCCGGCCAGGCTCAGGTTGAGCACCCCGGGGGTACGCACCTCGGGCCGCGCGGCGACCAGTCGCCCGGCGAGCAGTTCCGGCCAGCGCTTGTTGGCGTTGACGGTGCTGCCGTTGCCATCCCCGATCGAGTCGCTGAGCACCACCACCGCACCGGGACTCGCCGGGCGCAGCACGTCGATGCCGGACAGGAACATCCAGCAGCAGTCCGGGCGGATGGTGAAGCCGGCGCCGTCGGCGGCGGTGGTCAGGTCGTTCGCCCCGATGAAGGTGGTGACCTTGGATTGGCCGTGGAACGTGACCGGGCCGGTGAGCACCGGGAAGTGCAGGGTGACGACCAGGTCCTCCTGCTCGGCGACCTGGTAGGTCAACGGGTCGCTGAGCAGCTCGGCGCCCTTGTTCATGGTCGCCGAGGTGGACCCGCCGAACTTCAGCTCCCGCAGGGTGCCGGGGAGGATGTCCGACCGGTCGGTCAGGGTGGCGGTGTTGGGGCGGGCGACGGTGGCGTGTCCCACCTGCACCGCCTGCTCACCGTAGAGGTTGCTCAGCCGGACCCGCAGCCGGTCACCACCGACGGTGGTGCGCACGGTCATCCGGATGCTCTGGTTGTTCAGGCCGGTGTTCGTCAGCCCGACGGTGTTGCCGCGGGTGACCGCCGCGGCCCACGTACCCGCCCACTGCGCCCGGGCGGCTGCCCCGCCGGTGCCGGAGTCGGACGGACCGGCGCTGGCCACCACCGCCGGGGCGCCCACGACCAGCAACACGGCCGCGGACGCTATGACCTGCCATCTCTTCGGGGTCGACATTGAACCTCCATGTTGGGCCGCCCAGGGCCGGCGCCCATTGACGGCACCGCCCGGACGATGGTCCAGAAACCTAGCCGCGACGTCTGACAGGCGTCAATCAACCCGATAGACATGATCAAATGTCCATGGTGGGCGGCCCCTCGCCGTTCGGCTCTGTCCCCGGGCGAGGCCGCCGGCCTAGGCTCGCTAGCGGCGGCGGTGCGGTCGCCCATGGCGCGCACCCCCGTCGCGGGCCGGGCTGTGACCTGCTCGGACGCCAACCCGGCCGGTCGCCACGGCGGGTCCCACCGGGCCGCCCGCGACCCGCCGCATCGAGCTGGGGGCTGTGCGATGACCGACGGGGCCGACCGATCCACCACCTACGTGCACGACGCGCTGGCGCTGTTCGCCGGGTTCGGCGACCGGGAGGCGCTGGTCGGCGACGGCCGCCGGCTGACCTATCCGCAGGTCACCGCCGAGGTACGCGGACTGGCGTACGCCCTGACCGGCCACGGGGTACGCCCCGGCGCGGCGGTGCTGGTGATGCTCGGCAACGCGGCGGAGGGCCCGCTGCTCCAGCTCGCCCTGCACCTGCTCGGCTGCCGCAGCATGTGGATTGCCCCGGTCACCTCCCGGCGGGAGATCGACGAGTTCGTCCGGCTGGCCCGCCCCGACGTGTTCGTGCACCACGCGTACGCCCCGGACGGGCTGGGCGGGGAGATCGCCGCGTCGCTGCCCGGGGTGCCGGTGCTGCGGCTGGGCGTCGAGCTGACCGCCGACGCCCCGCCGGTCGAGCTGCCCGCGCAGGTGCCGGCCCCGGAGTCGTTCCTGCAGACCAGCGGCACCACCGGCACGCCCAAGCTGGTGCACCACCGGGAGAGCTTCTACCGGCAGGTGCTGGCCCTCGCGGCGGACTTCCGCGCCGCCGGCTTCCCGCTGCTGCGGCACCTGTCGCACTCCCCGATGTGGCTGGCCAGCGGCCAGATCACCACCTTGTTCAACCTGTTCACCGGCGGGATGCTCTTCCTGCGGCAGCAGTGGGACCCGGCCGCGTTCATCGCCACCGTGGACGCCGAACGGCTCAGCTCCACCTTCGTCACCCCGCCGATGCTCTACGAGGTGCTCGACCACCCGGCCCTGCCCGGCGCGGACTTCTCCGCCATGTTCATGTTCAACGTGGGCGCCGGGCCGGCCGCGCCCGCCCGGCTGCGCCAGGCCATCGCCCGGTTCGGCCCGTGCCTGCGCATCGTGTACGGCCTCAGCGAGGCGGTGGTGATCTGCGCCCAGCCCGGCCTGACCGAGGACCCGGCGCACCCGGAGCGGCTGGGTTCCTGCGGCCGGCCGTACGGGGACGTGACGGTGGAGATCCGCGACGCCGAGGGGCGGGTGCTGCCCGCCGACGTGGACGGCGAGGTGTGGGTGCGGACGAAACTCAGCTTCCACGGCTACCACGGCCAGCCCGAGCTGACCGCCGAGACGCTGGTCGACGGCTGGGTACGCACCCGCGACATCGGACACCTCGACGACGACGGTTTCCTCTACCTGGTGGACCGGTTGCAGGACCGCATCCTCACCCGGCAGCGGAGCTGGCCGATCTACTCCCGGCCGATCGAGGACGTCCTCGCCGGGCATCCACAGGTGCGGGCGGCGGCGGTGATCGGGGTGCCCGACCCCGTCGCCGGGGAGCTGCCGTACGCGTACGTGGTGCCGACGCCGGGGGCGACGGTGACCGGGACGGAGCTGATCGACCTGGTCACCGCCGAGCTGAGCGACACCTGGGCGCCGGGTGCGGTGGAGTTCGTCGACGCGCTGCCCCTGAACCGGTCGGCGAAGGTGGACAAGCGGGCGCTGCGCGAACGGTACGCCGCCGGCGCTGCCGCCGACCCGATCGGCAGCCCGTCGTGACCGCCGACGCCGACACCGGCCCCCGTACGACCACCGACGGGTGGCCGGCCGACGGCCCCGACGCCGCCACCGGGGCTCCCGGCGGGGCTCCCGAGCTGCGGCCGGCCGGCGGGCCGTCCGGTGCCGGGCCGGCCAC
>NZ_JACGMO010000094.1:0-30075 GCF_015354745.1 Micromonospora sp. S-DT3-3-22 | reverse complement strand
GGCCGGAGCGTCGTCGGCGGGGAGCCGGTCGGCGCGGTCAGCGGGGCCGGCGCGCGTGGACGGCCAGGGCCGGCGCGACGAGCTTGGCGGTCCCGCCGGCGAGCGGCTCCGGCAGCCGGTCGGTCGGGAACCAGCCGAGCGCCTCCGACTCGTCGCTGACCTGCTCGACCGCGTCCGGCGGGGCGAAGACCGCGAACCGGACGTCGTGGTGCAGCGAACCGCCCTGGCAGCGCACCGGGTGGATGTCCACGTCGATCGGTACGGGGTCGATGACCAGCCCGGGAATGCCGGACTCCTCGGTGGCCTCGCGTAGCGCCGCCCCGGCCAGCGTCGCGTCGCCCGGTTCGCAGTGCCCGCCCAACTGCACCCAGCGGTGCAGCTTTCCGTGCAGGCAGAGCAGCACCCGCTCCCCGGCGGCGTCGAGGATCAGCGCGCTGGCGGTGAGGTGACCCGGCAGGTGGTGACGGGTCAGCGCGACCGGGCCGTCGGCGAGCAGGTCGAGGGTGCGGTCCCGGGCCCCGGCGGCGGCCGGCCCGGTCGGCGTCCACCCGGTCAGCACCGCCACCGCGTCCGCGTGCAGCGGCGCGTTCCCGCCGGCACCGCCCGGCCCGGCGGGGTGGGGTGGGGTGGTCGCGGCGGCCGGGGGAGGGGCGGGGAATGCGTCGGGCATTCCGACACTCTACGAGCGCGCGCTCCGTACCCTGGCGCGGTGAGCCTGAGACTTCTGGAGTTCGTGGTCGCCGGCAACGAGGCCAGCGATCTGTTGCCGGTCCACTCCCGGTCCCTGCTGCGGGCGCACGACGCCGTACGTGGCTTCTGGACGGTGCTCGACGAGGGGCCGGTGGAACACTGCCTGGCCCTGCTGCTGGAACGTACCGACGGCGAGTGGGTCGCCCACCACGTGCCGGCCGACGCCGGAGCCGAGAACGGCCGCACCGAGGACGGTGAGGCGCTGGCCGCCCACGACGGCTGGGTGTACGTCTTCGGGTCGCACTTCGGCTCCAAGGCCGGCCCGCTGCGCCCCCGCCGGGCGTTCGTGGCCCGCTTCCGCGAGGACGACGCGGCCACGGGGACGCTGCCGGTGCAGGTGGTCCGCAACCGGTTCCGGGTGCACCGGGCGGTCAACGACGCACTGGTGAAGGCGGCGTTCACCCCGTTGCCGCCGGGTGACCGGGTGCGCCGGCGGTTCATCGGGGAGACGGTGGCCCGGGGCACCGCACGGGCCAAGTCCTGGGTACGCCGGCTGGCCGACGACGACCTGCCGCTGAACGTGGAGGCGGCGGCGTTCACCCCGGAGGGGACGGTGCTGCTGGGGCTGCGCTTCCCGGTGACCGTGGACGGGGAACCGGTCCTGGTGGAGCTGGCCGGGGTGCCGGAGATGTTCACCCCGGGCGGCGGCTGGCCGCGTGCCGGTCGGGCGTACGTGCTGACCGGGGTGACCCCGCCCGGTGCGCTTGTCGGCTTCCGCGCGGTCACCCCGACCGCCGACGGCGGGTACGCGGCGGTGGTCGGCTCGATCGACGCGCTGGGCAAGGGATCGGTGCTGCTGGACGACCACCCCACGGGCGGCGAGGTCACCTCGCGGCACGTCCGGTTCCGCTGGGAGCCGACCGACGACGGCCGGATCGCCGGCGAGGTGGTGGCCGAGCTGGCGCCGTTCCGGCATGTCGAGGGGGTGGCCGAGAGGGACGGACGCCGCTTCTACGTGACCGACGAGGACCACCGGGTGGCGCTCTGGATCGGCTGACCCCACCCGCTACAGGGGCGGTGGGGCCCGGGTGACACCTCTGCGGAACCAGGGCCGCAGACCCTCGTAGTGCCTCCCGGGCGCCACCTTTCGCGGGCCCCGGCCCGCCCGACCGGCAGCGGGAAGAACCCCGCGTGTCGTACCGGGCAGTAGGAGCATGCCAACCGGCGGGACGGGCGTCGAGGTCTTTCAGTCCACGCTTAAAAGTGGAGATAAATGCCGCCCGGTACAGTTCAGTGGGTCGGCGGGCCTCCCCCTGCCCCGCCCCAGGAGCGCTCCATGCTGACCATCCACTTCTCCCGGGAGGACATCCTCCGGACCCGGGTCGCCCCCGCCGCCGACCCGGTCTGGGAGCTGGTCCTCAGCCTGCACCTGCTCCAGGGGCGGACCCGCGACCCGCTGATGGCGCGCTGGCGTCAGGGGGTCGCCGCCGGGTTGCGCCGGGACACCGCCGCCGACCAGTTCCGGCTGCTGTTCGCGCTGAACCCGCCCCGGGGCTACTTCCCCGACTTCCTCACCCCCTACCAGAGCCTCGACGGTTTCGAGGCGGGCCTGGACGCCGTCCGGTCCACCCCGACCGAGCTGCTGCGCCGCGACCTGAACCTGCTGGCCGAGGCGAACCCGCTGCCGTCGTCGGCCGCCGCGCTGGCCCGGGGTGAGCCGGAGGTGCTACGCCACCTGACCGAGTCGATGACGCAGTACCGGTCGGTGGCGATCGACCCGTACTGGGGGCGGATCAGGGCCGCCGTGGAGGCCGACCGCGCGGTCCGGGCCCGGGCGTTGCTCGACGGTGGCGCGGAGGGGCTGCTGGCGAGCCTGCGGCCGGGCATGCGCTGGGACTCCGGCGTACTCCAGGTCGTGGACTATCCGAATCGGCGGGAGTTGCACCTGGACGGCCGGGGGCTGCTGCTGGTGCCGTCGTTCTTCTGCGCGCGTACCCCGGTCGCGCTGCTCGATCCGGCGCTGCCGCCGGTGCTGGTCTACCCGGCCGACCGGCTCGGCGGGTTGGACCCGCCACCGGGGGAGGGCGGCCGGCCCGCCGGGGACGGCGGCCGGGAGGCGCTGGCGGCGCTGCTGGGCCGCACCCGGGCGGCGGTGCTCGAAGCCAGCGACGACGGCGCGACCACCGGCGAGGTGGCCCGCCGGCTGCACATCTCGGCCGCTGCGGCCAGCCAGCACACCGCCGTGCTACGCAACGCCGGGCTGCTGGTCAGCCGGCGGGACCGCAACACGGTCCTGCACACCCTGACCCCCCTCGGCCGGGCCATGCTCGACGCCTGAGCCCGCCGGCCGGGCGGCCGGGCGGCCCAATGGTGCGGAAGTTGCGGTATCCCGTAGAGCGGATACCGCAACTTCGGCGATCGCGTGTCGATCACCGCCGGGCCATCGGCCGCCGGCCCGGTCGGTCAGAGGGCCAGGCAGGCGCTGGCGATGCTGCCGGTCGGCGGCGGCAGCAGGGTGGACGGCACGCCCTCGGCGGCCAGCGCGATCCGCAGCCGGTGCAGGTCGGCACCGAAGCGCACCAGGTCGGGCTGGTCGACCGGGGTGGGTGCCGCGCCGAGCACCAGCCCGGTCGCCCCGGCCGGCCAGCCGTCGACGGTCGCCGCGAGACCGTCGCGTACCTCGTCGTCGGTGACATGGGTGAAGGTGGTGCCGGGGGCGACCACCTCGGCCACCGCGGCGATCGCCCGGTCGACGGCCCCCGGGTCGACCGGTGCCTCGCCGGGGCCGTCGGCAAGCGTCGCGGCGGCGCGCAGCCCGGCCGCCATCGCCTCGGCGGTGCCGAGCGAGAACAGGTCCAGTGCGCTCTCCCGCACCAGGGCGGCGGCTCCGACGCCGTCGTCGACCAGCCGGACCGCCGCCGGCCCGGCACCGTCGGCGGGCGGGGACGGTTCCGGCAGGTAGCCGCGCACCACCGCCACCGGCACCTGGTCGCACTTGCCCTTGATCAGTTCGCCCGCGCCGGCCAGTTCGTCGACCACCGCCATCTGGGTCAGTTGCAGCTCGTTGCCGTACGGGTCGACCTCGCCCCGGTGGTCCCGGATGGCGGCCATCCCGGCGACCCCGAGCGCCACGTCGGTCAGCCCGTTGCGCCAGGGCCGGCCCATCGTGTCGCTGATGATCACCGCGACGTCGATCCGGTAGCGGTCCCGCAGGGCGGCGCGCAGCGCGCGGGCCGACGCGTCCGGGTCGACCGGGAGCAGCACCAGCCGGGTCTTGTCGACGTTCGACGCGTCGATCCCGGCGGAGGCCATCACGAAGCCGTGGTGGGTCTGCACGATCCGGGTCTGTCCCCGGGTCGCCACCACCCGGGCGGTCTCGGCGGCCAGCACCTCGTCCCGGGCGGCGAGCCGTTCCGGCCCGTCGGCCGGCACGTCCACCAGCCGGCCCTCCGCCTTCGACACGATCTTGCTGGTGACCACCAGCACGTCGCCGTCGCGCAGCCACGGCGCGGCCGTGCCGATCAGCACCGCCAGGTCGTCGCCCTCGGTCACGTCGCCGATGCCCGGCACCGGCAGGATCTCCAGTCTCACACCAGCTCCAGCGCGGCCCGGACCATCGCCGTGGTAGCCGCCTCGTCGGTCATCCGCAGCGGGACCGCGCGGACGGTCACCCCGGGCACCGTCACCCCGTCGTCCTCGGGCGCGACCAGCCAGCCGTCGAGCAGGCCGCCCTCGCTGCGCCCGCCGTAGAGCCGGCCCACCCCGGCCGCGCTGCACTCGACGTCGAGGACCTCCAGGCAGCGGTCGGCCATCCCGCGTACCGGCGCGCCGCCGATGATCGGGGACACCCCGACGACCGGGGCGGGGCCGGTGGCGACGGCGTCACGCAGCCCGGGGACCGCCAGCACCGGCGCGATGCTCACCACCGGGTTGCTCGGCGCGACCAGCACCACGTCGGCGGCGGCCAGCGCCTCGGTCACCCCGGGGGCCGGCTTGGCGCTGTCCGCGCCGACGAAGACGAACCGGTCGGTGGGCACGCCCGCCCGGTACCGGACCCACCACTCCTGGAAGTGGATGGCCCGCCGGTCGCCGTCCAGGTCGACCACCGCGTGCGTCTCCAGCCGGTCGTCGGTGGCCGGCAGCAGCCGTACGCCGGGCTGCCAGCGGGCGGCCAGCGCCTCGGTGACCTGCGACAGCGGATACCCCGCGTTGATCATGGTGGTGCGCACCAGGTGGGTGGCGACGTCCTTGTCACCGAGGTTGAACCAGCCGGGCTCGGCACCGTACGCCGCCAGCTCCTGCCGGATGGTCCAGCTCTCGCCGACCCGCCCCCACCCGCGTTCCGGGTCGGCGCCACCACCCAGGGTGTACAGGACGCTGTCCAGGTCGGGGCAGACCTTGAGGCCGTGCAGGTAGAGGTCGTCGCCGACGTTGACCACGGCGGTCACCTCGGCGCCCACCTCACGGGCGTACGCCCGGACGCCGAGCAGGAATCGGGCACCCCCGATTCCGCCGGTCAGAACCACGATGCGCATGTCGTCCATCCTCCCGTACGGGACGTGTCCCGCCGCCGGGCGGCCCGGGAGACTAGGCTCACGTCGGCCTCTGTCCGTTTCGCCCCGAGGGAGAGTTCGTGACCAGCCCCGCCGAGCCCGCGTCGCACGACGCGTCGCAGGCCCGCCAGATCACCGCACCCCTGCGCGAACTCGCCGCGCTCGTCCTGCTCGGCGCGAACGCCGTGCTGCTCTTCGTCGGGTTCGTCCGGCTGCTCGTGCCGACGTCGGACTACAGCACCTTCTCGGGGCGGGCGGGGAGCGAGTTCTTCGCCTTCGTCGGCGTCGAGTCGACGGTGCTGCCGCTGCTGGCCGTGCTGCTGGTCACCCACCTCGCGCCGGTGTCCGGCCGGGCCCGGCAGTTCACCCAGCTCGCCATCGGCGAGTACGCCTTCGCCGCCCTGTTCGGCGTGTTGACCTTCCTGATCTGGCTGGTCGGCCGGCTGGCCGAGGCGGAGGTGCTGGACGCCCTGCTCGGCATGCTGACCCGGGCCGCCTGGTTCGCGCTGTTCGGGGTGGCCGCCTTCGTGGTCTACCGGATCTGGCGCACCCTCTACCACGTGCCGAAGCCGAAGCCGCAGCCCGGCGTCTACGGGCAGCCGCAGCCCGGCTGGCCGCAGCAGCAGGGCGGCTACCCGGGCGCCGGCTACCCGGGTCAGCCCGGTGCCGGGCAGTACGGCCAGCCCGGCTTCGCCCCGCCGCCGCAGTCCGCCCCGCCGTTCGGCACCCCGCAGTCCGCCCCGCCGTTCGGTGGCCCGCAGCCGGGCCCGTCGTTCGGTGCGCCGCAGTCCGGGCCGCCGGTGGTCCCGCCGTTCGGGCAGCCCCCGTCGGCCGACCCGACCCAGGCGATCCCGCGGCAGCCGGGCGAGCCGGCCACCGGTCCGGCGGACACCGACGGCGACCGCACCCGGACCTTCCGCAACGACGACCCGAACACCCCGCACTGAGCAACCCGGCCGGGTCGGTCGACGCGCCGCGGCGCGCTGTGCCGACCCGGCCGGCACAGCGCCGGGCGGGGAGATGTCACACCCGGCTCGCGTGCCTGCCGGATCGCCGCCGGAAGCGCCTAGGCTGGGCGGATGGTTGACCGCACCGATTCCGGCCCGACCCCGGCGGCTGTGCGTCGGGCGCTGCGCCGGGCCGCCACCGGGCGGGCGCTCGACGTCGACGAGGCCACCGCGCTGCTGACCGCCCGGGGCCCCGAACTGGACGAGCTGCTCCGGATCGCCGGGGAGGTCCGGGACGCCGGGCTGCGCGACGCCGGCCGGCCGGGCGTGGTGACGTACTCGAAGAAGGTCTTCATTCCGTTGACCCGGCTGTGCCGGGACCGGTGCCACTACTGCACCTTCGCCACCGTGCCGCACCGGCTGCCGGCGGCCTTCCTGGAAACCGACGAGGTGCTGGCGATCGCCCGGCAGGGCGCGGCGCTGGGCTGCAAGGAGGCCCTGTTCACCCTCGGCGACCGGCCGGAGGAGCGCTGGCCGGCGGCCCGCGCCTGGCTCGACGAGCGGGGCTACGACTCCACGGTGGACTACCTACGGGCCTGCGCGGTGGCGGTGCTGGAGGAGACCGGCCTGCTGCCGCACCTCAACCCGGGGGTGCTCTCCTGGTCGGAGCTGCAACGGCTCAAGCCGGTCGCGCCGAGCATGGGGATGATGCTGGAGACCACCGCCACCCGGCTCTGGTCGGAGCCGGGCGGCCCGCACTTCGGCTCGCCGGACAAGGAGCCGGCGGTCCGGCTGCGGGTGCTCGACGACGCCGGCCGGGTCGGGGTGCCGTTCACCACCGGCATCCTGATCGGCATCGGCGAGACGGCGGCCGAGCGGGTCGACGCGCTGTTCGCGATCCGCCGCGCGCACCGGGAGTACGGCCACCTCCAGGAGGTGATCGTGCAGAACTTCCGCGCCAAGCCGGACACCGCGATGGGCGGCCTGCCCGACGCCGAGCTGCACGACCTGGCGGCCACCGTGGCGGTGGCCCGGCTGCTGCTCGGCCCGAAGGCCCGGCTCCAGGCCCCGCCCAACCTGATCGAGGACGAGTACGACCTGCTGCTGCGGGCCGGCATCGACGACTGGGGCGGCGTCTCCCCGCTCACCCCGGACCACGTCAACCCGGAGCGGCCGTGGCCGCAGCTCGACGAGCTGGCCCGGCAGACCGAGAAGTCGGGCTTCACCCTGCGCGAGCGGCTGACCATCTACCCGGAGTACGTCCTGGCGGGCGACCCGTGGCTCGATCCCCGGCTGTCGCCGCACGTCGCCGCCCTCGCCGACCCGGCGACCGGGCTGGCCGTCGAGGCGGCCCGGCCGGTGGGCCGCCCGTGGCAGGAGCCGGAGGAGGTCTTCGGCGGCGGCCGGGTGGATCTGCACGCCACCATCGACACCACCGGCCGTACCGACGACCGGCGGGGCGACTTCGACAGCGTCTACGGTGACTGGGCGGAGGTCGCCGGCAAGGTGAGCCCCGCCGCGTCGGCCGGGCCGGCGGTGGTCGGCGACGGTGACCTGCGGGCGGGGCTGCGGCTGGCGGCCGACGACCCGGCGGCGCTGCTGGAGCCCCGGCACGAGGCGTCGGCGCTGGCGCTGTTCGGTGCGGACGGCCCGGCCCTGGACGCGCTGTGCCGGCTCGCCGACGACGTGCGGCGGGACACCGTCGGCGACGACGTCACCTACGTGGTCAACCGCAACATCAACTTCAGCAACGTCTGCTACGTGGGCTGCCGGTTCTGCGCGTTCGCCCAGCGGGAACGGGACGCCGATGCGTTCCGGCTGTCGGTGGAGCAGGTGGCCGACCGGGCCGAGGAGGCGTGGGCGGCCGGCGCGGGCGAGGTCTGCCTCCAGGGCGGCATCGACCCGAAACTGCCGGTGACCGGGTACGCCGACATCGTCCGGGCGATCAAGGCCCGGGTGCCCGGCATGCACGTGCACGCCTTCTCCCCGATGGAGATCGTCACCGCCGCCGCCAAGGCGGGTGTGCCGGTGCGGGAGTGGCTGTCGATGCTGCGCGAGGCCGGCCTGGACACCATCCCGGGCACCGCCGCCGAGATCCTCGACGACGACGTGCGCTGGGTGCTCACCAAGGGCAAACTGCCGGCCGCCGCCTGGGTCGAGGTGGTCTCGACCGCGCACGAGCTGGGCATCCGCTCCAGCTCCACGATGATGTACGGCCACGTCGACCACCCCGGGCAGTGGCTGGCGCACTTCCGGGTGCTGGCCGGGGTGCAGGACCGTACCGGCGGCTTCACCGAGTTCGTGGCGCTGCCGTTCGTGCACACCAACGCGCCGATCTACCTGGCCGGCATCGCCCGCCCCGGCCCGACCTGGCGGGAGAACCGGGTGGTGCACGCGATGTCCCGGCTGCTGCTGCACGGGCGGATCGACAACATCCAGTGCTCCTGGGTGAAGCTCGGCGACGAGGGCACCGTGGCGATGCTGCGGGGCGGCTGCAACGACCTGGGCGGCACCCTGATGGAGGAGACGATCTCCCGGATGGCGGGGTCGGGCAACGGGTCGGCGCGTACCGAGGAGCAGTTGCGGGCGATCGCCGCCGCCGCCGGACGCCCGGCGCGCAAACGGACGACGGCGTACGGTCATCCGTCGCGATGACATCGAACCTTTCGCGCGTGCGGGCCGTACCAGTGTTCGCCGGCGGCGGTTGAGGCGAGGGCCGCCGCCGGCGACCTCGCGCTCCACACCGCGCGCGCTCACGCGCCGCCGGAGGAAAGGTTCCCCATGACGAGCGAAGTGCGGAAGCGTTCCTGGCCGCGACTGACCCGCCGGCAGACACTGACCGCTGCGGCGAGTGCCACGCTGGGTGCGGCGGCCCTGACGGTCACCGGTGTGTCGGTGGCGCAGAACTCCCCGGCGGCGGCCGGCGCGGAGGGCCCGATCGTGGTCCACCTGCGGGACGCCAGGTCCGGGACGATGGACGTCTTCGTCGGTTCGTCCCGGATCGAGGTACGCGACCGGGGGCTGGCCGACCGGTTGCGTCGCGCCGCCGGGCGCGGCTGACCTGTCCGCCGTCCGGGCGGGCCGCCCCGTCCGCCGTCAGCGGGTGGCCTGACCCGTCCGTTTCCGCCGCGCGGCGCCGACCTGCCGCGTTCCTTCCCCTTCACCGCCAGGCGCAGGCTCCCGCGCCCGGTTCGTCATGCCCTGATTCCTCATGATCCCGCAAAGGTTGGTCCGCCATGTCGTCCCACCGCGAAGCGCCGGAAATAAGCAAGGACCCGGTCGCCGACAGTTCCGACCTCTACGCCTTCGTCAGCCCCGACCGGTCCGACTCGGTGACGTTGATCGCCAACTACGTGCCGTTGCAGCTCCCCTCGGGCGGCCCGAACTTCTTCGAGTTCGGCGACGACGTGCGGTACGAGATCCATATCGACAACGACGGTGACGGCCATCCCGACGTGACCTACCGGTTCGAATTCCGTACCGAGATCACGAACCAGAACAGTTTTCTCTACAACACCGGCCCGATCGACTCGCTGGACAGCAAGAACTGGAACCGGCGGCAGTTCTACCGGTTGACCCGGGTGACCGACGGCAAGGAGCACGTGCTCGCGCACAAGCTGCCCTGCCCGCCGTGCAACGTCGGGCCGCTGTCCATCCCCAAGTACAACGACCTGGTCCGGCAGGCGACGTTCAAGCTGTCGACCGGGGAGAAGGTGTTCGCCGGGCAGCGCGCGGACGGCTTCTTCGTCGACCTGGGCGCGATCTTCGACCTGGGCACGCTGCGCCCGTTCCAGCAGTTGCACGTGGCCGGCAAGAAGCTGTTCAAGGCCGAGGGCGAGCCGGTCAACGCGGTGGACCGGATGAACGTGCACAGCATCGCGGTGCAGGTGCCGCTGAGCAAGGTGCGCCGCCGGGCCAACCGGTACGGCGTGGGTGACCGGGCCTCGACGATCGGGGTGTGGACGACCGCCTCCCGGCAGCAGGTGAAGGTGCTCGGCGACAAGGTCGCGGCGGACGCGGCGGTCGGCCCGTGGACCCAGGTGTCCCGGCTGGGCAACCCGCTGTTCAACGAGGTCATCGTGCCGATGTCCAAGAAGGACCTGTGGAACACGCTGCCCCCGACCGAGGACAAGCGGTTCGCCCGGTTCGTCGAGCAGCCGGAGCTGGCGGCGTTGCTGCCGGTGCTCTATCCGGGGGTGTTCCCCAACCTGGACGCGCTGAACAAGTCCAAGAAGCCCCGGGCCGACCTGCTCGCCATCCTGTTGACCGGTATCCCGTCCGGGCTGATCGACGGCTTCACCAACCTCACCGGTGACGTGCAGGCCGACATGCTGCGGTTGAACACGGCGATCAAGCCGAGCAGCAAGCCGAACCAGTTCGGTCTGCTCGGTGGGGACCTGGCCGGTTTCCCCAACGGCCGGCGGGTGGTCGACGACGTGGTGAGCATCGCGTTGCGGGCGGTGGCCGGGGTGACCGTGCCGCTGGTGGACAAGAAGTTCAAGCCGGACGCGGCGGCCGGCGCGGTGACCCCCGGGTTGAGCGCCGCCGACGTGACCGCGCCGTTCCTGCGGGACTTCCCCTTCCTCGGTACGCCGTACGACGGGTTCAACAACCCGCCCGCGGCGAACTCCTGACCGGACGGAGCGCGGCGTGAACGGACACCACCATCATCACCACCAGTACGGGCCGACGGAGAGTGGCACCGTGATGCTCGACGTCGGCGGGGAGATGGGTGCCCTGATCATCTACACCGGACGTGACCTGCACGGCCGGGAGATCGAGATCAGCCGGGTCGACCAGGACGGCACGGTGCGGACGCACTCGGCCGTCCGGGAGCGGATCGTCCGGGACGGGGTGTTCCACAGTGCCGTCTACCCCGATCTGACGGCGGGTCTCTATACCGTCTGGTGGGACGAGGAGACGCCCGCCGGAACGATCTCCGTCAACGGTGGGGCGATCGCCGAATTCGTCTGGCCGAGCAGCCCACCCCGGTCGACCTGAGCGCCGCGCCAGGCGTACCGACCCGAGCGCCCCGTCCACATTGTGGACGGGGCGCTGTCGGCATTTCCGGCTGGACGGGCGGTCCGGGGCCAACCGCGTTAACCTGTCCCCCACCATGCTCATGATCTTGGCGAGAGGGTCGGACGGGGCGTCCGGCGGCGTTCCCGGGTGTCGTCCGGGGTGGCGACGCCACGGCAGAAATCTGGGGCAACTCGCCGGAGAGGGCGTTACTCGCCCGGGGTCTGAATCGATAGGGCAGGTTGCGAGGGCCGGGTGGTCCGGTGACCGTCCGGCGGCGTGTCGGGAGGGCGACTCCATTATCAAGTTCGGCTTGACGGCGCACGCATTACACGCGTGTAATTTCGATGGGGTTGTTCGCGCGGAACGCAACAAATAGGGACCGGACGGACAAGCACGCCTTTCGCGTGGGGGGTTGCAGCGGCGGTGACGTCGGTGCGCGACAAGGAGGCATCTGATGGACGGCCAGCTTGAGGTGGCCGACCTGCTCGGAAACGCGCCGGAGTGGCAGGAGCGGGCACTGTGCTCGCAGACCGACCCGGAAGCGTTCTTTCCCGAGAAGGGCGGCTCGACCCGCGAGGCGAAGCGGATCTGTTCGCGGTGCGAGGTCAAGACGGAATGCCTCGAATACGCTCTCGGGCACGACGAGCGGTTCGGGATCTGGGGTGGGCTCTCCGAGCGGGAGCGGCGCAAGCTCAAGCGGCGGGCCGCCTGAGTCGACGGGTCGGGCCGGGGCGGTGGGGGCCGCCCGGCTCACGCCCGACGGGGGTCGCGGGGGTGACCGACGTCGGGCCGGTGGCCGGCCAAGGGGGGGCCGGCCACATCCACGGGGGAGCGGCCGGTCCGCCGGTCAGGCCAGTTCGTCCGGGTCGACCCCGAGCAGGTTCGCCACCTGCTCGATGATCACGTCATGAACCAGGTCGGCCAGGTCCTCGCGGTCCATCGCGCGGAACTCCAGCGGCCGGCGGTAGAGCACGATCCGGGGCGGCACCTCCTGCCGGCCGGGCCGGCCGGGCAGCAGCCGGGCCAGCGGCACCTCGCCGTCCTCCAGCACGTCGGAGTCGTAGACGTTGAGATCCGGGGGGACGTCCTCGACGGCGAACTCGACGCCGGCCAGTTCCTTGGCGAACCGGCGTTCCAGCGTCTCCACCGTGTCCAGCACCAGGTCGTCGAAGATCTCGGCCTTGGTCCGGGCCAGCGGCACGGTCGCCGGCACCAGCCGCCCGCGCAGGCCACGTCCGTGGCGGTCGCGGTGGTTGCGCCGGCCGGAGCCGGGGCGGCGGTGTTCCGGGCTCGTCATGAGCCAAAGGGTAGCCCTCGGCCCGCCCCGGCCCGTGGCGGCGCGCGTCGACGGGCGCGGCGGGAGCACCAGGTGCGAATTGTGATCACGGTGACGGGCGTGTCGCAAAGCGAACCGGTGCGCCGGACCCGGTAATGGGGATACCCTGCCGCACGTGAGGTCACCACGGCGCTGCTCCCGTAACGGCTGCCCCCGGCAAGCGGTCGCCACATTGACCTATGTCTACAACGAGTCGACGGCGGTGGTGGGCCCGCTGGCGGCGTTCGCCGAGCCGCACACGTACGACCTGTGTGAGCAGCACGCGCGGAGCCTGACCGCCCCCCGGGGCTGGGACGTCGTCCGGCACGAGGGCGAGTTCGAACCGCCGCCGCCCACCACCGACGACCTGGTCGCCCTGGCCGAAGCCGTCCGCGAGGCGGCCCGCCCGGTCGCCCCCCGCCCGCCCCAGGACGACCACGACCCCCACCACCCCAACCCCCAGACCCCTCCCACCGGCCGCCGAGGCCACCTCCGCGTAATCCCCCCCAACCACTAACCCCCCCCCGCCTCCCTCCCTCCCTGCCCCGCCTCCCCGCCCGGATCTCCCCGGTGATCAAGAGGTTTGCGTCATGGTTGATCTTCAGACTGACGCAAACCTCTTGATCACCGGGCGTCAGCGGCGGGTGTGAGCGGGCGGCGGGGGCGGGGAGGGGGAGGGGTCAGTGGCCCAGGAGGGGGGAGAGGGCGGTGGCGCGGCGGGCGGGGCGGCCGGTGCGGCGTTCGACCCCGTCGGCCGAGGACATCACCCGCAGACCGGCGTTGATCGCCAGCCAGCGCAGCGGTTCCGGCTCCCAGCGGGGGGAACGGTGGCCCACCCACGGCAACGCCGTCAGCTCCGACTCCACGCCCCGGACCAGGTCGGCGAGGGTACGGCCGGCCAGGTTGCTCGTCCCCACCCCGTCGCCGACGTAGCCGCCGGCCCAGGCCAACCCGGTCGACCGGTCCAGCCCGACCGAGGCGGACCAGTCCCGGGCCACCCCGAGCGGGCCGCCCCAGGCGTCGTCGACCGGCACGTCCGGCCCGAGCACCGGGAAGAGTTCCCCGAGCGTCCGGCGCAGCGCGGCGAAGACCCGGGGCTCCCGGTCGTAGCCGGGGGAGACCCGGGAGCCGAAATGGTACGGGGCACCCCGCCCGCCGAAGGCGAGCCGCCCGTCGGCCGTGCGCTGGCCGTACACGACGAGGTGCCGGTAGTCGGAGAAGGTCTCCCGGTCGGCCAGCCCGATCCGCTCCCACGTGCGCGCTGGCAGCGGCGCGGTCACCACCATCAGCGAGTACACCGGGGCGACGGTGCGCCGGTGGCCGGGCAGCGCCGGGGTGTACGCCTCGGTGGCCCGCACGACCACCTCCGCCCGTACCGTGCCGTGCGGGGTGACCACCGCGCCGGGCCGGATCGCGGTGACCGGGGAACGCTCGTGCAGCCGCACCCCGAGCCGGCACACGGCACGGGCCAGGCCCCGGACCAGCTTCGCCGGGTGCAGGGCCGCGCAGTGCGGGGTGTACGTGCCGCCGCGTACCCCCTCGGCGGCGCACCGGGCGGCGGCCCCGGCGGCGTCGAGCAGCACCAGGTCGTCGGGGTCGAGCCCGTGCTCCCGGGCCTCGGCGACGGCGGTACGGGCCCGGCCGAGCTGCACCTCGGTCCGGGCCAGCAGCACCGTCCCGCCGTGCCGCCAGTCGCAGTCGATCCCCTCGGCGGCGACCACCCGACCGACCTCGGCGACGGTGTCCCGCATGGCCCGCTGCATCGCCAGCGCTGGCTCCCGGCCGTGCCGCCGGGCCAGCGCCGGCAGCGCGGTGGGGAACAGCGCCGAGCACCAGCCGCCGTTGCGCCCGGACGCGCCGTAGCCGGCGATCTCCGCCTCCAATACGACGATCCGCAGCGTCGGATCGGCGCGGGCGAGGTAGTACGCCGTCCACAGCCCGGTGTAGCCGGCACCGACGACCACCACGTCGGCGTCGGTGTCGCCGGGCAACGCCGGACGCGGGGTCAACGGTTCGTCCACCGTGGACAGCCAGTGGGACAGTTCCTGGTAGCGCATGTGCGGCTCCGGGGGAAGCACCGGTGGTCTACAGGCGGGACCACGCCTCGGTGAGGACGGCGCGCAGGATCTGCTCCATCTCGTCGAACTGCTCCTGCCCGGCGGTCAGCGGCGGGGCGAGCTGGACCACCGGGTCACCCCGGTCGTCGGCCCGGCAGTAGAGCCCGGCCGCGAACAGCGCCGAGGACAGGAAGCCGCGCAGCAGCCGCTCCGACTCGGCCTCGTCGAAGGTCGCCTTCGTCGCCTTGTCCTTGACCAGTTCGATGCCGTAGAAGTAGCCGTCACCCCGGACGTCGCCGACGATCGGCAGGTCGGTGAGCTTCTCCAGGGTGGCCCGGAAGGCGCCCTCGTTGGCCCGGACGTGGCCGATCAGGTCCTCCCGGGCGAACACCTCCAGGTTGGCCAGGGCCACCGCGCAGGACACCGGGTGACCGCCGAAGGTCACCCCGTGGGCGAACATGCCGGTCTCGGTGAGGAACGGCTCCATCAGCCGGTCGCTGGCGATCATCGCGCCCAGCGGGGCGTAGCCGGAGGTGATGCCCTTGGCGGTGGTGACGATGTCGGGCTGGTAGCCGTACCGGGCGGCACCGAAGTACTCGCCGAGCCGGCCCCACGAGCAGATCACCTCGTCGGAGACGAGCAGCACGTCGTAGGCGTCGCAGATCTCGCGTACCCGCTGGAAGTAGCCGGGCGGCGGCGGGAAACAGCCGCCGGAGTTCTGCACCGGCTCCAGGAACACCGCCGCCACGGTGTCCGGCCCCTCCCGTTCGATGGCCCGGCGGATCTCGTCGGCGGCCCAGACGCCGAACGCCTCCGGCGAGTCGCCGTGCTCGGGGGCCCGGTAGAAATTGGTGTTCGGCACCTTGATCCCGCCGGGCACCAACGGCTCGAAGTCGCTCTTGATGCCGGGCAGGCCGGTGATCGACAGCGCGCCCATCGAGGTGCCGTGGTAGGCGAGGTACCGGCTGACCACCTTGTGCTTGTTCGGCCTGCCGACGCGCTTGAAGTAGGCGCGGGCCAGCTTCCACGCCGCCTCGACGGCCTCCGAGCCGCCGGTGGTGAAGAAGACCCGGTTGAGGTCGCCGGGCGTCAGCGAGGCGATCTTCTCGGCCAGCTCCACGGCCTTCGGGTGGGCGTACGACCAGAGCGGGAAGTACGCCAGCTCACCGGCCTGCTTCGCGGCGGCCTCGGCCAGCTCGGTACGCCCGTGCCCGGCGTTGACGACGAACAGCCCGGCGAGCCCGTCCAGGTAGCGGCGACCCTGCGCGTCCCAGACGTACGTGCCCTCGCCGCGCACGATGGTCGGCACCTCCCCGGCGGAGTAGCTGGCCATCCGGGTGAAGTGCATCCAGAGGTGGTCGGTGGCGTCGGCAGCCATTGTCAGCCCCATCGGGTCTCGGGCCGGTCAGGAGGGGGAACCGGCCGCTCTGCCCTCGGTTATCCCACAGTCCAACCGCGAAATGCAAGCCTTATTCGGGTCAGGGGCGACGGATTCGGCGGGTGTGTGGGGGTGGCGCAACGGATTCCGCACTCGCTGGATCTCGTGGCTGGTCGGGTCGGGAGGCGTGATCGACTCACTTTCGGCCCCGTGGCGGGGTCCGGGTGCGGGGATGCCGCTACCTCGGCCCCACGGGAGTGGACCAACGGGCTCAGGCCGTACCCCAGCTGTAGGTCTGCTTGCGGAGCTTGAGGTAGACGAACGCCTCGGTGGCGAGCACCCCGGCCACCGACCGCAGCCGTTGCAGGATCTCCAGCAGGTGGGCGTCGTTGCGGCAGACCACCTCGGCGAGCAGGTCGAACGAGCCGGCGGTGATCACCACGTAGTCGATCTCCTCGAACTCGGCCAGCCGGTCGGCGACGGCTTCCAGGTCGCCGTCGGTCCGCAGGCCGATCATGGCCTGCCGGGGGAAGCCGAGCTGGAGCGGGTCGGTCACCGCGACGATCTGCATCACCCCGGCGTCGAGCAGTCGCTGCACCCGCTGGCGGACCGCCGCCTCGGAGAGCCCGACCGCCTTGCCGATCGTCGCGTACGGCCGGCGGCCGTCCTCCTGCAACTGTTCGATGATCTGCTTCGCCACGTCGTCCAACAGCGCGTGGCTGGCACCGTCGCGTACCGCGACGCGCCGCCCGCCGGTGCCGTTCTCCTGCTGTCGGATCGTCATCGACCGCTCCCCATGTCTGTTTCCGAACTGAGCCTAATGCCCTCGCGCAGTCTGGCGTAATTCGTCGTCGGAGGCTATTCCGGCAACGGAATCCCTTGTGGGGCCGGTGACCTCATGCCAGGATCAGTCGTCTCAGGCACCCGACCCCTCCCGCCGGCGCCGCACCCCCGTCCCCGCCGCCGACGGACGACCCCCTAGGAGTCGTCACATGCGTACTCCCCTCCGGCCCCTCACCCGGCGTGGACTGCTCACCGGCACCCTCGGATCGGCCGCCCTGCTCGCCACGGGCGGCAGCCTCACCGGCTGCGGCACCAAGGCGGCCACCCAGACGGAAGCCGGCTGCAAGAGCGACGACCTGTCCGCCACGGAGAAGACCCTCGCCTTCTCCAACTGGCCGCAGTACATGGACGTGGACGACAAGGACGCCGCCAAGCGCCCCAGCCTGGACGCGTTCGTCGCCGCCAGCGGCATCCAGGTCACCTACACCGAGGACATCAACGACAACAACGAGTTCTTCGGCAAGGTGCAGAACCAGTTGGCCGGCTGTCAGAGCACCGGGCGGGACATCATCGTCCTGACCGACTGGATGGCCGCCCGGATGATCCGGCTCGGCTGGATCCAGAAACTCGACCCGGCCAAGCTGCCGAACGTGGCCGCCAACCTGCTGCCGTCGCTGCGCGGACGCTCCTTCGACCAGGAGAACCGGGTCGCCATCCCGTGGCAGTCCGGCCTCGCCGGGCTGGCCTACAACGGCAGCGTCACCGGGGAGATCCGCACCGTCGACGAGCTGCTCACCCGATCGGACCTCAAGGGCAAGGTGACCGCCCTGTCGGAGATGCGGGACACCATGGGCCTGCTGCTCCAGTCCAACGGGCACGACCCGTCGAACTTCACCGCCGCCCAGTTCGACGACGCCCTCGCCAAACTGCGCCGGGCCGTCGAGTCGAAGCACATCCGCCGGTTCACCGGCAACGACTACGCCCCCGACCTGGCCAAGGGCGACATCGCCGCGTGCGTCGGCTGGTCCGGCGACGTGATCCAGTTGGCGGGCGACAACCCCAAGGTCAAGTTCGTCGCGCCGGACTCGGGGGTGATGCTGTTCAGCGACAACATGCTGGTGCCGAACAGGGCCACCCACCGGGGCAACGCCGAAGAGCTGATCAACTACTACTACCAGCCGGCGGTGGCCGCGAAGCTCGCCGCGTACGTCAACTACATCTGCCCGGTCAAGGGCGCCCAGGCCGAGATGGAGAAGACCGACCCGGAGCTGGCCGCCAACCCGCTGATCTTCCCGGACGACGCCCTGCTGGCGAAGTCCAAGGTCTTCATGGCCCTGGACGAGAAACAGGAGAAGGAGTACGAGTCCAAGTTCCAGCAGGTCATCGGGGCGTGATCGGGATGGCGAACGAGGCGCCCGCCGGTGACCTGCGGCTGGCCGACCTGACCAAACGGTTCGGCATCTTCACCGCCGTCGACGACCTCAGCCTGACCGTCCCGCAGGGGTCCTTCTTCGCCCTGCTCGGGGCGTCCGGCTGCGGCAAGACGACCACCCTGCGGATGATCGCCGGGCTGGAGGAGCCGACCAGCGGGCAGGTGCTGCTGGGCGACCGGGACATCAGCCGGCTGCGGCCGTACAAGCGGCCGGTCAACACGGTCTTCCAGAGCTACGCGCTCTTCCCGCACCTGGACATCGCCGAGAACGTGGCCTTCGGGCTGCGGCGGCGGGGCATCCGCAAGGTCGACGACCAGGTCCGGCGGATGCTGTCACTGGTCCAGCTCGACGGCTACGGCCGGCGTCGCCCGGCCCAGCTCTCCGGCGGCCAGCAGCAACGGGTCGCGCTGGCCCGCGCCCTGATCAACCACCCGCAGGTGCTGCTGCTCGACGAGCCGCTCGGCGCGCTCGACCTGAAGCTGCGCCGGCAGATGCAGATCGAACTCAAGCGGATCCAGACCGAGGTCGGCATCACCTTCGTGCACGTCACCCACGACCAGGAGGAGGCCATGACGATGGCCGACACGGTCGCGGTGATGAACGCCGGGCGGATCGAGCAGCTCGGCGCGCCCGCCGACCTGTACGAGTACCCGGCGACCGCGTTCGTGGCGAACTTCCTCGGCCAGTCCAACCTGCTCGCCGCCGAGGCCGCCGGCCCGGCCGGGGCCGAGGTGCCGGTCACCGCGCACGGCGCGCGCTTCTCGGTGCCCGTCGACCGCGCCCGCGCCGACCGGGGCCCCGTCTACCTGGGGGTACGCCCCGAGAAGCTGCACCTGGCTGAGGCCGCCGACCAGGTGCCCGCCGGCCACCAGCAGGTCGCGGGGGTGATCACCGACGCCTCGTACGTGGGGGTGAGCACCCAGTACCTGATCCGGACCGGGTGGGGCAGTGAGCTGTCCGCGTTCGCGGCGAACAGCGGCGTCGGCGGGCAGCACCCGGTCGGCGCGTCGGTGGTGGCGCACTGGGACCCCCGGCACGCCTTCCTGCTGCCCCGCAGGCCGGGTCAGGACGACCGCACCGCCCCGCTGCTCGACCAACCGGTCGGGGCGCCGTCGTGACCGCACTGGCGCAGCTCGGCGGCAGGACGCCGGCACCCGCACCGCCGCCCCGGCCCGGCCGGCACCGGCTGCTGCCGTACCTGCTGCTGTTGCCGGGGGCGGCCTGGCTGGTGCTGTTCTTCGCCGTGCCGCTGGTGCAGCTCGCCGCCGCCAGCCTCTACGACCCGACCGGTTCGCTCTCCACCGGGTATGTGCTGACCTGGGCGTTCGGCAACTATCCGGAGGCGTTGCAGGCGTACGCGCCGCAGTTCGCCAGGTCGTTCGGCTATGCCGGGGCGGCGCTGGTGCTGGCCCTGCTGCTGGGCTACCCGCTGGCGTACGCGATCGCGCAGAAGGCCGGCCGGTGGAAGAACCTGCTGCTGGTGTGCGTGGTCGCCCCGATGTTCACCAGTTTCCTGGTGCGCACCCTGGCCTGGAAGACCATCCTGTCGGACAACGGCGCACTGGTCGGGCTGCTCCGGGACGTACACCTGCTCGGCCCGGACGGGCGGCTGCTCGCCACCCCGGTCGCGGTGGTGCTCGGGCTGACGTACAACTTCCTGCCGTTCCTGGTGCTACCGCTGTACGCGAGCCTGGAACGGCTCGACTACCGGCTGCTGGAGGCGGCCAGCGACCTGTACGCCAGCCCGCTGCACGCCTTCCGGAAGGTCACCCTGCCGCTGTCGATGCCCGGCCTGATCGCCGGCACCCTGCTCTTCTTCATCCCGGCGACCGGCGACTACATCAACGCCGAACTGCTCGGCACCCCCAACGAGTACATGATCGGCAACGTCATCGACTCGGCGTTCCTGGTCCGGCTGGACTACCCGCAGGGTGCCGCCCTGTCGTTCCTGCTCATGGCGGCGATCCTCGCGGTGGTCTTCGTCTACCTGCGCAAGGCCGGCACGGAGGATGTCCTGTGAGCGCGAGGAGTGCAGCGCAGCGGAGCCCCGCAGTCGCGAACGAAGGCAGGCTGCCATGAGGGTGTCGCGGTGGTTGGCCGACCGGTGGGTGATGATCGTCGCCCTGCTGGTGCTCGGCTACCTGTTCCTGCCGATCGCCGTGGTCGCCGGCCTCTCCCTCAACCGGCCGTCCAGCCGGCTGTCGTACGACTTCAACGAGTTCACCCTGGACAACTGGCGGCAGCCCTGCGCCACCCCCGAGATGTGCGACGCGGTGGTCCGCAGCGTGCAGATCGGTTTCCTCGCCACCGTCGGGTCCACCGTGATCGGCACGCTGATGGCGTTCGCCCTGGTCCGGCACCGGTTCCGGGGACGCGGCGGGATCAACCTGCTGATCTTCCTACCGATGGCGACGCCGGAGCTGGTGCTGGGCACGTCGCTGCTCGCCCTGTTCGTCTCCGCCGGGGTGCCGCAGGGTTTCTGGACCGTCGTCATCGCGCACGTGATGTTCTGCGTGTCGTTCGTGGTGGTGACGGTCAAGGCCCGGCTCGCCGGGATGGACCGGCGGCTGGAGGAGGCCGCGATGGACCTCTACGCCAGCGAGTGGCAGACGTTCCGGCGGATCACCCTGCCCCTGGTGCTCCCCGGCATCGTCGCCGCCGCCCTGCTGGCCTTCTCGCTCAGCTTCGACGACTTCATCGTGACGAACTTCAACGCCGGCACCACCGTCACCTTCCCCATGTACGTCTGGGGTGCCGCCCAGCGGGGCATCCCACCGCAGGTCAACGTGATCGGCACGGCGATGTTCGGCATCGCCCTGCTGCTCGTCGGGCTGAGCACGCTGCGCGGTCGACGGGCCCGACGGGCCGCGCTCCCGGTCGCCGACACGACCGCCCGACGGGCGACAGGCCCGTCGTGATCCTCCCGCATACCGGCCGGGCGCTCGTCGAGGCGACGCCCGGCCGGTACGCGCACCACCGCCCCGACCCTCCCCGTCCGGCCGCCGACATCCACCTCACCCGCTGGTCGCCGGCCCGCGCCGACGCGCACGACGACCGGCGTCAGCACTGGCTCCGTACGTTCGATCGTCTTGGTTTGGGGTTCGATTCCTGATGCGTATCCTGCTCGTCGGTGCCGGCGGGGTCGGCTCCGCCGCCGTCGCCATCGCCGCCCGCCGTTCCTTCTTCGACACCGTCGTCGTCGCCGACTACGACCCGACCCGGGCCGAGCGGGCCGTCGCCGGACACGGGGACCGGTTCGTCGCCGCCCGGGTCGACGCCGCCTCGGCGGACGCGGTCGCCGCGCTCTGCCGGGAACACCGGATCACCCACGTGCTCAACGCCGTCGACCCGCGTTTCGTCATGCCGATCTTCGACGGGGCGTTCGCCGCCGGGGCGGACTACCTGGACATGGCGATGTCGCTGTCCCACCCGCACCCGGCCCGGCCGTACGCCGAGACCGGGGTGAAGCTCGGTGACGCGCAGTTCGCCGCCGCCACCACCTGGGCGCGCGCCGGCCGGTTGGCGCTGTGCGGGATCGGCATCGAACCGGGCCTGTCCGACGTGTTCGCCCGGTACGCCGCCGACGAGCTGTTCGCCGACATCGACGAGATCGGCATCCGTGACGGCGCGAACCTCACCGTCGACGGCTACGACTTCGCCCCGTCGTTCTCCATCTGGACCACCATCGAGGAGTGCCTCAACCCGCCGGTGATCTGGGAGCGGGACCGGGGCTGGTTCACCACCGAACCGTTCAGCGAACCGGAGGTCTTCGACTTCCCGGCCGGCATCGGCCCGGTCGAGTGCGTCAACGTCGAGCACGAGGAGGTGCTGCTGATCCCGCGCTGGGTCCGGGCCCGGCGGGTCACCTTCAAGTACGGCCTCGGCAACGAGTTCATCGAGGTGCTCCGGGCCCTGCACAAGGTCGGCCTCGACTCGACCACCCCGGTGTCGGTGCGCGGCGTGCAGGTCTCCCCCCGCGACGTGGTCGCCGCCAGCCTGCCCGACCCGGCCACCCTCGGCGACCGGATGCGCGGCAAGACCTGCGCCGGCACGTACGTCACCGGCACCGGCGTCGACGGCCGGCCCCGGAAGGTCTACCTCTACCACGTCGTCGACAACGAATGGTCCATGCGGGAGTACGGCCACCAGGCGGTGCTCTGGCAGACCGCCGTCAACCCGGTGGTGGCGCTGGAACTGCTCGCCACCGGTGGCTGGTCCGGGGTCGGGGTGCTCGGCCCGGAGGCGCTGCCGCCCCGCCCCTTCCTCGACCTGCTCACCACCTACGGCTCCCCCTGGGCCATGGAAGAACGCTGACCCCCCGCCCCACCCCACCCCGCGCGCCCCCGCCCCGCCCGTCGCTCGCGCCCCCGCCCCGCCCCGCCTGTCGATCATGGAGTTGTGGTGGGCGATTGGTTGGGTTCCACGACTTTTGCGGGGCACCACAACTCCATGATCGACGGGGTGGAGCGGGGTGGGGTGGGGTGGGGGCTGTGGATGGGGTGGGGGGTGTGGGTGGGGCGGGGTGGGGGTTGTCCACAGGGGGTGGTGGGGAGGTGGGGTGGTGGGCAGGGTTGGTGGGTGTGGCGGGGCGGCTGATTCGGTACTCGGAGTTGTTGTCGGCTGGATGGAGTCGGGAGGGGGTTCGGCGGGCGGTCGGTGCGGGGGAACTCCGCCGGTGGTCGCGGGGTGTCTACGGGCCGGGGGAGGTCGGTGGGCCGGGGAGTGTGCGGCCGGCGGGGAGTGGGCGGCGTCCGAGGGGTGTGGGTGGGGCGGCGGGTGAGGAGGGCGTCCGATGGCAGGCGCTCCTGCGTCGGCTTCCGGAGGGGGCGGTCGTCGGCTTCCATTCGGGTGCTCGACTGCACGGGTTCGGTGCCGTACCCAGCGAGGATCTCCACGTGATCGTGCCGGCCGGTGCGAGGGTGCCGCAGGTCCGGGGAGTCGTGGTGCATCAGGCGGTGCTTGCCGTACCTGAGCCGGTGTTGCTGGCCGGCCTGCCGTGCGCACCTGCGGATCGATGTGCGGTGGACCTGGCCCGGACGGTCGCCCGGCTGGACGCACTGCCACTTCTCGACCTGTGCCTGCGGGTCGGAGCCTGCCGCCCCGAGGAGTTGGCTGCCGAGCTCGCCCGACACGCGCGGTTGCGGGGCGTCGACCAGGCGCGGCAGCTGGTGCGGCTCGCCGACCCCCGGTCGGAGTGCCGGCAGGAGAGCCAACTCCGGCTTGTCCTGATCGACGGTGGGCTGCCGACACCGGAACCGCAGATCTGGGTGTCGGACGACGAGGGTTTCCGGCGCTACCGACTGGACCTCGGGTACCGACGGTCCCGGGTCGGCATCGAGTACGACGGGCTGTCCCATCTCGACCGCGACCGTCTGAACCACGACCGTGCCCGGATGAACTGGCTGGCGGCCCGCGGCTGGCGCATGCGCCACTTCACCGCCCGCGACCTCTACCACCGCCCCTCCCTCATCACCACCCAGATAGCCGCCCTCCTCCGCCCCTGACCCACCCCGACTAGTCGATCATGGAGTTGTGGCGGGGGAAAATCAGCATCAAAGGGTCGGAAAGGCCACCACAACTCCTTGATCGACCGCGGAAGTGGGGGATGGGGGCGGGTTGGGTTGAACGGGGGGCGGGTTCGGGCCGTACCAGGCAGTGCAGGTAACGACGACGACGGGAGACGTGGTGAAGGTGCAGCGCAAGCACGTACTGGCGGCGGGGGTGGCGGTGGTCGCCACGGCGGTGGTCGCGGTGGGGACCGGGTTCGGGTTCGCCGACACCACGTCCGCCCGGCCGAGCCTCTGCTCCGGCTCGGTCACCTTCTCCGCCGAGGGCGGCGCGCCCGCCGTGACGAGTGACCGGTTCCCGGTGGGGACACGGTTGCGGGTGACGAACCTGGACAACGGGAAGGTGGCGACGCTGTCGGTGAGCGGGCCGTCGGGCAGTTGCGTGCTGCTCAACGCCGCCGCGATGGAGCTGCTCCGGGAGCCCGGCAAGAACGTGATCCGACGCAACCTCGTCGAGCTGGTGCGCTGACCGCACCGGGCCGGATGGCACCCCGGGCAGGCCCCGGGTCGACGGTGCCCGTGGTGTGCCACGGTCGGGGCGGTGGACGTCAGCCGAAGGCGGCGTCCAGGATGTCCAGCCCACGGGCCAGCTCGTCGTCGGAGATCACCAGCGGCGGCAGGAACCGCAGCACGTTGCCGTAGGTGCCGCAGGTGAGGGTGAGTAGGCCGGCGGCGTGGCAGGCCGCCGAGATTGCGCCGGCGGCGGCCGGGTCGGGGACCAGGCCGCCCGGCCGGACCAGCTCCACGGCCAGCATCGCGCCCCGGCCGCGTACCTCGGCGATCCGGGGGGCGCGGGCGGCGACGGCCCGCAGCCGGTCGGCGAGCACCGACCCGATCCGCCGTGCGGCGGCGGCCAGGTCCAGCTCCCGCATCGTCGCGATGCTGGCCAGGGCCGCCGCGCAGGCGATCGGGTTGCCGCCGTAGGTGCCGCCGAGACCGCCGACGTGCACCGCGTCCATCAACTCCGCCCGGCCGGTCACCGCCGCCAGCGGCAAGCCCCCGGCGATGCCCTTGGCCAGGGTGACCAGATCCGGCACCACGCCCTCGTGCTCGCAGGCGAACCAGTCACCGGTGCGGCAGAAACCGGTCTGGATCTCGTCGGCGACGAACACCGCCCCGGCCGCCGTCGCCCACTCGCGCAGCGCCGGCAGGAAACCCGTCGCCGGTACGACGAAACCGCCCTCGCCCTGGATCGGCTCGATCAGCAGCGCGGCCACGTTCTCCGCCCCGACCTGCTTGTCGACCAGATCGAGCGCCCGCGCCGCCGCCTGCGCCCCGGACAGCCCGCCGTCACGCAGCGGGTACGACATCGGCACCCGGTGGATCTCCCCGGCGAACGGCCCGAACCGGTGCTTGTACGGCATGTTCTTCGCGGTCAACGCCATGGTCAGGTTGGTCCGGCCGTGGTAGGCGTGCTCGAAGACCACCACCGCCTGCCGTCCGGTGGCGTGCCGGGCGATCTTCACCGCGTTCTCCACCGCCTCGGCACCCGAGTTGAACAGCGCCGACCGCTTCGCGAACGCACCCGGGGTCAGCGCGTTGAGCTGCTCGCAGACCGCCACGTACGACTCGTACGGCGCGACCATGAAACAGGTGTGGGTGAACCGTTCGACCTGGGCCCGTACCGCCTCGACGACGCGCGGGGCGGCGTTGCCGACGCTGGTGACCGCGATGCCGGCGGCGAAGTCGATCCACTCCCGCCCCTCGACGTCGACGATGGTGCCGCCGCTGGCGGTGTCCACGTACGAGTCGATCACGCTGCCGACGCCCCGGGCCACGGCGGCACCCCGCCGCCGGTGCAGCTCCGCGCTGGAAACCATGGGGATCAGCCCTCGATGTGGTGCATGACGTGCTTGATCCGGGTGTAGTCCTCCAGGCTGTAGACCGACAGGTCCTTGCCGTGACCGGAGTGCTTGAAACCGCCGTGCGGCATCTCCGAGACGAACGGGATGTGGGTGTTCACCCAGACGCAGCCGAAGTCGAGCCGGCGGGTCATCCGCATCGCCCGGCCGTGGTCGCGCGTCCAGACCGAGGCGGACAGGCCGTAGTCGACGCCGTTGGCCCAGCGCACCGCCTCGTCCTCGTCGGTGAACCGCTGCACGGTGATGACCGGGCCGAACACCTCCTGCTGGATGATCTCGTCGGCCTGGCGTACCCCGGAGACCACGGTGGGGGAGTAGAAGTAGCCGCGCTCACCCACCCGCGCGCCACCGGTGTGCAGGTCGGCGTGGTCGGGTAGCCGGTCGACGAAGCCGCTGACCCGGGCGAGCTGGTTGGCGTTGTTCAGCGGGCCGTAGAGCACGTCGGGGTCGTCCGGGGCGCCGGTCCGGGTGTTGCCGGCCTGCTCGGTGAGGGCCGCCACGAAGTCGTCGTGCACGCCGGGGCCGGCCAGCACCCGGGTCGCGGCGGTGCAGTCCTGGCCGGCGTTGAAGTAGCCGCCCATCGCGATCGCCTCGGCCGCCGCCGCCACGTCCGCGTCGTCGAAGACCACCACCGGGGCCTTGCCGCCCAGCTCCAGGTGGGTGCGCTTGAGGTCCGGAGCGGCGGCGGAGGCGACCTCCATGCCCGCCCGGGTCGAGCCGGTGATCGACACGAGCTGCGGGGTCGGGTGCGCCACCAGGGTACGACCGGTGTCCCGGTCGCCACAGACGACGTTGAACACCCCCGGCGGGAAGAACTCGGCGGCGATCTCGGCCAGCAGCAGCGTCGACACCGGCGTGGTGTCCGACGGCTTCAACACCACCGTGTTGCCGGCCGCCAACGCCGGGGCGATCTTCCACACCGCCATCATCAGCGGGTAGTTCCACGGGGTGACCTGCGCACAGACGCCGATCGGCTCGCGCCGCACGTACGAGGTGTGCCCGGCCAGGTACTCCCCGGCCGAGCGGCCCTCCAACAGCCGGGCCGCCCCGGCGAAGAAGCGGAACTGGTCCACCGCCGGCGGCAGCTCCTCCTCGGCGGTGAGCTGGCGTGGCTTGCCGGTGTTGCGCACCTCCGCGTCGACCAGTTCGGCCGCCCGGGACTCCACCGCGTCGGCGAGCTTCAACATCGCCCGCTGCCGTTCGGCCGGGGTGGTGTCCCGCCAGGTCTCGAAGGCGGTGGCGGCGGCCCGCATCGCCGCGTCCACGTCCGCCGCCCCGGAGACGGGTGCCTGGGCGAAGACGTCACCGGTGCAGGGGTCGATCAGGTCGGCGTAGCCGCCGTCCACCGGGTCGACGTACGCGCCGTCGACGAAGTTGCGCAGCTGCTGCTGGTCGCTCATGGTGAGGTCTCTCCAGGGGTGGCTGGGAGTCGGGTCAGCGGAGGTAATCGCAGTCTGACTGCCATCTTGGCTACTGAATTCGCGGCAGACAAGGGCTTGAGCGACTGTTTCCGTGCGACGCCGCGTCGTCTACGCTGCCGTCGTGGAGCCGAGAGCGTGCTGGGTCGCCGGTCGTGCCGTCCACGGCGACGACGAGGTGACCGTCACCCACCCGTACGACGGCCGGGCGGTGGGGCGTACCACCTGGGCCACGCCCGACCAGGTCGAGGCCGCGGTCGCGGCGGCGGCCGGGGTGGCGGCGGAGGCCGCGGCCCTGCCCGCGCACGTCCGGGCGGCGGCCCTGGACCACGTCTCGCGGCAGCTCGCCGCGCGGGCGGCCGAGGCGGCCGACCTGATCACCGCCGAGAACGGCAAACCGATCAGGTGGGCACGGGCCGAGGTGGGCCGGGCCGTGTCGACGTTCCGCTGGGCGGCCGAGGAGGCCCGCCGGTTCTCCGGCGAGATGCAGCGCCTGGACACCGACCCGGCGGCGACCGGACGGATCGCCCTGGTGCGGCGGGTGCCCCGGGGGCCGGTGCTGGGCATCGCCCCGTTCAACTTCCCGCTGAACCTGGTGGCGCACAAGGTCGCCCCGGCGCTCGCGGTGGGTACGCCGATCGTCGTGAAACCGGCCCCGGCGACACCGCTGTCCGCGCTGCTGCTCGGCGAGATCCTGGCCGGCGCGGACCTGCCGGCCGGCATGTTCTCGGTGCTGCCGCTGCCCAACGACCGCGCCGCCGGACTCGTCGGGGACCCCCGGCTGCCGGTGGTGTCGTTCACCGGCTCCGGGTCGGTCGGCGCGCAGATCCGTGGCCGGGTGCCCCAGAAACACGTCACCCTGGAACTCGGCGGCAACGCGGCGGCGGTGATCTGCGCCGACTGGGCCACCGACGACGACCTGGACTTCGCCGCGCAGCGGATCGCCACCTTCGGCAACTACCAGGCCGGACAGTCCTGCATCGCCGTGCAGCGGGTGTTCGTGCACGAGCGGCACCACGACCGTTTCCTGCCCCGGCTGGTCGCCGCCGTGCGGTCGCTGCGCACCGGCGACCCGGCCGCCGAGCAGACCGACGTCGGGCCGCTGGTCTCCGTCGAGGCCGCCCAGCGGGTCGAGGCGTGGGTGGACGAGGCCGTCGCCGCCGGGGCCACCGTCGAGGTCGGTGGCCGCCGCGCCGGGGCCAGCTACCCGCCCACCGTGCTGACCGGGGTGCCGCCGTCGGCGAAGGTCTGCGCGGAGGAGGTCTTCGGGCCGGTGCTGGTGGTGGCCCCGGTGGACAGCGACGACGCCGCGTTCGCCGCCGTCAACGACTCGGCGTACGGGTTGCAGGCCGGGGTGTTCACCCACCGGCTCGACGTGGCGTTCACCGCCGCCCGGGTGCTGGAGGTGGGCGGGGTGATCGTCGGCGACGTGCCGTCGTACCGGGCCGACCAGATGCCGTACGGGGGCGTCAAGGGCAGCGGGGTCGGCCGGGAGGGCGTGCGGTCGGCGATGGACGACTACACCGAGCCGAGGGTGCTGGTGCTGACCGGGATGCCACTGTAGGCCCCGGAGAGGTGGGGAGAGCGGGCGTGGCGGTGAACCGGGTCGAGCCGGTCGGGTGGCCGGAGCACGGGGACGCCGGGTCGCCGGGGTTGACGGTCGCCGGGGCGGTGGCCGTACAGGACCGGTTACGGCCCCGGGTGGACCTGGTCGGGCCGGGCCCCCGCCGGCCCGCGACGGTCGCCGGCCTCGACGTGGCGTACGCGCCCGACGGTGACCTGCTCGCCGCGGCGGTGACCGTGCTCGACACCGCGACGCTGGAGGTGGTGGACCACGCGGTCAGCGTGGGCCGGCCCGCGTTCGGGTACGTGCCGGGGCTGTTCGCCTTCCGTGAGCTGCCCGCCCTGCTGGCCGCCCTGGACCGGCTGACCACCCGCCCCGAGCTGCTGGTCTGCGACGGGCACGGGGTGGCCCATCCGCGCCGTTTCGGGTTGGCCTGCCACCTGGGCGTGGTGACCGGGCTCCCCGCGATCGGGGTGGGCAAGACCCCGCTGGTCGGCGGGTGGACCGGGCCGGGCCCGTACCGGGGGGACACCGCCGCGCTGGTCGACGCCGGTGAGGTCGTCGGCCGGGTGCTGCGTACCCGGGACGGGGTGAAGCCGGTGTTCGTCAGCGTCGGGCACCGGATGGGACTGGACAACGCCGTCGCGCAGGTGCTCGCGTTGACCCCGCGGTACCGGCTGCCGGAGACCACCCGTACCGCCGACCGGCTCTGCCGCGCGACCCTCGCCGCCGCCGCCGCCGCCACCGGCCGGGCCCGCGCCGCCGGCTGAGGGGCGCGGGCCCGGCCGGACCTGGGCGGGGGTCGGGTCGAGGGGTAATGCTGCCCACATGCGGGGCGCTCTGTCACCGGGTGCCCTGTCGCGCTGGTAGTAACCTGGCCGGCGGCCCCCGCCGGGGCGGAGGGGGAGGTGGGAGATGTCCGTGCGTCGGCAGGTGGCGCGGGTGGTGACCGTCGGTGCGCTGCTCGGTGGCCTGGTGACGGTCGGCGCGCTCCCCGCCCACGCGGACGAGGACCGGGTGCGGGTGCGTGCTCCGGGCGGCTTCTCCGCCGGCGGCTCCCCGGGCGGGATCGCGATCGAGGTGCGCAAACGCACCGACGGGTGCGTGCTGCTGCGGACCGGGCTGGGGCTGAGCCTGGCCGGGGTCGGCGCGGACCAGGTGCGGGTGGAGGTGAACGTCGGGGGGCGATGGTCCACTGTGCCCGTCTCCGGTGGCGGTGGCGTGCTCCAGGTCTCCCGTACCTCGTCGGCGGGTCCGCCGTTGTGCAAGGGAAAGAGCAGCACGGTCCGCTACCGGGTGGCGTTCCTCGCCGGGGCGCCGGCGGGCCGGCTGGATGTGGTCGGTGAGGCGACGACCGCGGTCGGCCGGCTGATCGGCCGGGGCGCCGACACGTCCCGGGTCGGCGGCCGGGCCGCCGGCTCCCCGACGCCGGCTCCCACCCCGACCAGGAAGCCCACGCCCACCCCCGACGCGGGCCTCTACTCCG
>NZ_JACGMO010000093.1:0-30178 GCF_015354745.1 Micromonospora sp. S-DT3-3-22 | reverse complement strand
CGCGGCCGGGCGGGACTACTCGGTCGGTGGCAGCGGCGACCGGCGGCTCTTCGGCAGCCGCAGCACCTCGAACTGGTCGGTGCCGTCCACCAGCGCGGCCGACGGGGCCGGTCGGGCCGGCGGTCCACCCGACGCCTCGGCCGCCGGGGCACCCACCGGCGTCGGCACCTCGGCGTCCGGCTCGGCGGGCGTCCCGGTGGGGCCGCCCTCGTCGGAGGTCCGTCCCCGCCGGCCGGCCCGCCGCTCGCGCAGCGACTCCTTGGTGCGTTCCACCATCGTGTAGAGGGTCGGCACCAGGACCAGGGTGAGCAGGGTCGAGCTGAGCAGGCCACCGATCACCACCACCGCGAGCGGCTGGGAGATGAAGCCGCCCTCGCCGGTCAGCCCGAGGGCCATCGGCAGCAGCGCGAAGATCGTGGCCACCGCCGTCATCAGGATCGGCCGCAGCCGACGCCGGCCGCCCTCGACCACCGCCTCGGTGATGCCCATCCCCTGCGCCCGGTACTGGTTGATCAGATCCAGCAGCACGATCGCGTTGGTCACCACGATGCCGACCAGCATCAGCACGCCGATCAGCGCCGGCACGCCCAGCGGGGTCCCGGTGACCAGCAGCAGGGCGATCGCGCCGGTCGCCGCGAACGGGATGGAGATCAGCAGGATCAGCGCCTGGGTGATGCTCCGGAACGTCGCCACCATGATCAGGAAGACGATCGCGATGGCGGCCAGCACGGCCAGCCCCAGGTCGCCGAAGGCGTCCTCCTGCTGGGCGCTCGCGCCACCCACGGCGATCGTCGCCCCCGGCACGTCCACGTCGTCCAGCCGCTTCTTCAGCTCGGTGGTGGTCGCACCGAGGTTCGAGCCGGTGGCCGTGCCGGTCACCGAAACGCTGCGCTCACCGTCGATCCGGGTGATCTGCTGCGGCCCCTCGCCCCGGGTGACGTCGGCGATGTCGTCCAGCTTCACCGGGCCCACCGGCAGCGCCCGCAACTGCTCCTCGGTCAGCGGCGGGGCCGCCGTCGTCCGCAGCACCACGTCCTGCTGCCCGCCGTCGAGGGTCACCCGACCCAGCGGGCTGCCCCGGTACGCCTGCGACACCAACTGCCCGACCGCCGCCTCGCTGAGCCCCACCCGGGCCGCCGCCAGCCGGTCGACCGTCACGTCGACCCGGGGCACCCGGTCGGCCAGGCTGGTGGCCACGTCCTCGACGCCGGGGGTGCCCGCCATCGCCGCCCGGACCTGGTCGGCGGCCCGGTTCAGGGTGTCGGTGTCGGCGGCCTGGACGACCACCTCCAACTGGCTGCCCGAGGTGCCGCCCTGCCCGTTGTCGAAGCTCAGCTCACCCGCGCCGGACCCGAGCCGGTCGAACTCCCGGCGCAGGACCTCCTTCATCTCCTTGGCGTCGGTGTCCCCACCGAGCGCCACCGACCAGCGGGCGGTGTTGTTGCCGCCGCCGCCCAGCCACGGCTGGTCACTGCCGCCCGCGCTCACCTGGTAGGTCTCGACCCCGTCGGTGCGCGCCAGCACCCCCTCGACCAGGCGGGCGGCCTCGTCGGTGGCGGCCAACCCGGACCCCGCCGGCAGCTTCTGGCTGATGCTCAGGGTGTCCTGGCCGGAGTCGTCGAGGAAGTTGGTCTCCAGCTTCTGGGCCAGCCCGAACGTGCCGAACAGCAGCAGGATGCCCACCGCCACGGTGATCCAGCGGGTCCGGCGGGTCCGGGTGGCGAACCCGATCGCCGGCAGGTACGCCCGCTGCAACGGGCTGCGCAGTTCCTTCTCCTCGGCGGCCCGGCGCACCGCCTCGTCCGCCCCGTCCCGCGGCGGCTTGAGGAACCAGTACGCCAGCACCGGGATCACCGTCAGCGACACCAGCAGCGAGGCGAGCAGGGCCACCGTGACGGTGATCGCGAACGGGGCGAAGAGCTGCCCGACGAAACCACCCACCAGCGCGATCGGGGCGAACACCGCGACCGTGGTGAGCGTCGACGCGGTCACCGCCCCGGCCACCTCGCGGACGGCGGTGACGATCGCGTCCCGCTTCGGTTCGCCGTACTCCAGGTGGCGTTTGATGTTCTCCAACACCACGATCGAGTCGTCCACCACCCGCCCGACCGCGATGGTGAGCGCGCCCAGGGTGAGCAGGTTGAGCGAGTAGTCGCCGATCCAGAGGGCGAGCAGCGCCACCACCACCGACAGCGGGATGGAGACCGCGGTGACCAGGGTGGACCGGACCGACAGCAGGAAGACCAGGATCACCACGACCGCCATCAGCAGGCCGAGCAGCCCCTCCGTGGTCAGGCTCTCGATCGACTTCTCCACGAACGGGGCCTGGTCGAACACGATGGTCAGCTCGGCGCCCGAGGCGGACCGCAGGTCGTCCAGCCGGTCCCGGATGTCGTGCGAGATCCGTACGGCGTTGCCGTCCTGGGCGGCCGTGACCTGGACCCCGATGCTCTCCTTGCCGTTGGTGCGGGTGATCGCGGTGGCCGGGGCGAGCTGCTGCTCGACGGTCGCCACGTCACCGAGCCGGACCGGGGCGGCCTTCGGCGCGGTCGGGGTGAGCGCGATGCCCCGCAGCTGGTCGAGGGTGGTGACCGGAGCGCCCACCTGCACCGGCAGCGCGGTGGTGCCGTCGACGACCGCGCCGGCCGGGACGGCGATGCCGTTGGACTTCAGCGCGGTGGCGATCGCGGTCGGGGTCAGCTTGGCGGCGGCGAACTTCGCCGGGTCCGGCACGATCGTCACGACCTGCTCGCGGGTGCCGGTGACGGCGACCGTGCGGACCCCGTCGATCCCCTCCAGCTCCGGCACCACCGTGTCGCGCAGCTTGGCGGCGAGGGCCTGCTCGTCACCGCCGCCGGTGGCGGCCAGCACCACGGCCGGCAGGTCGTCGGTGCTGCCGGTGATGACCTGCGGGTCGACCTCATCGGGCAGTTGCGCGTCGACCCGGCTCAGCGCGGTCTGCATCTTGTTGGCCACGTCGTCGATGTCCGTGCCGAAGACGAACTCCACCGCGATCGTCGCCGACCCCTCCCGCGAGGTGGAGGTGACCTTCTCCAGCCCGGGGATGCTCTGGAGGCTGTTCTCGATCGGCTCGGCGACCTGCGCCTCGACGATCTCCGGCGAGGCACCCGGGTAGACCGCGACGACGAACGCGCCGGGGAACTCCAGCGAGGGCAGCAACTGCTGCTTGAGCGAGGGGACGGTGAACGCCCCGAACGCCGCGGTCACCACCGCGATCAGGGCGACGAGCCCCCGGTTGGCGAGGCTGGATCTGGCGAGCAGCGACATCGGCGTGGCTCACTCCTGGGAGAGGGGACAGGCGTAGGGAAAGTCTGCCCGACCCGGTCTCCCCCACCCGTCACGGGGTGGTCACCCGACGGCCGGGGCGACGGGGACGGCACCGGGCCGTCACCGTCGCCCGGCGCGGGGCGGGGATCAGGCCAGGTCGAGGGAGCGGGCGGCGGTCAGGGCGTCGTTGGCGATGGTGATCGGGGCGGGGGCGGTGGAGATCGCCCACTCCGGGTCCTTCAGGCCGTGGCCGGTGACCGTGCACACCACCGTCGCCCCGGCCGGCACCCGGCCCTCGGCCCCCTGCTGGAGCAGACCCGCCACGCTGGCCGCGCTGCCCAGCTCGACGAAGACCCCCACCTCGCGGGCGAGCAGCCGGTACGCCGCCAGGATCTCCCGGTCGGTCACGGCGGCGATCAGCCCCTGCGAGGCGTCCCGGGCGTCGAGCGCCTTGGTCCAGCTCGCCGGGTTGCCGATCCGGATGGCGGTGGCGATCGTCGACGGCTCCGGCACCACCTGACCGCTGACGATCGGGGCCGCCCCGGCGGCCTGGAAGCCGTACATCTTCGGGGCGCGGGTGGCGTTGCCGTCGCGCAGGTCCTCCGAGTAGCCCATCCAGTAGGCGGAGATGTTGCCGGCGTTGCCGACCGGCAGGCAGTGGATGTCGGGGGCGTCACCGAGCGCCTCGACGATCTCGAAGGCGGCCGTCTTCTGGCCGTGCAGCCGGTCCGGGTTGACCGAGTTGACCAGGGCCACCGGGAAGTCCTGGGCGAGCTTCGAGGCCAGTGCGAGACAGTCGTCGAAGTTGCCCTGCACCTGGAGCAGCTTGGCCCCGTGCACCAGCGCCTGGGCCAGCTTGCCCAGCGCGATCTTGCCCTGCGGCACCAGCACCGCGCAGGTGATCCCGGCCCGGGCCGCGTACGCGGCGGCGGAGGCGCTGGTGTTGCCGGTGGAGGCGCAGATGATCGCCTTGTCGCCGGCCTCGACCGCCTTGGAGACGGCGACCGTCATCCCCCGGTCCTTGAACGAGCCGGTCGGGTTGGCCCCCTCGACCTTCAGGTAGACGTCCGCGCCGAGCCGGGCGGAGAGCGCCGGCGCGGGCAACAGCGGGGTGTTCCCCTCGTGCAGGGTGACCACGGGCGTGGCGTCGGTGACCGGCAGCCGGTCCCGGTACGTCTCGATCAGGCCCCGCCACATGTCGCTCTCCTCGCCTCTGCCGCCCCGGTCGTGCCGGGGCCCCTGCCAGCCTGGACCAGCCTCGTCGACCGGCCTCCGGCACACCCGCCGATAACCATCAGGCGAGACGCCCGGTCATGCCCCGCCCTCGACCCGCAGCACGCTCGCCACCGACCGGACGATGTCCAGCCCGCGCAGCTCCCGTACCGTCGCGGCGAGCGCGGCGTCCGGGGCGACGTGGGTGACGATGACCAGGTCGGCGTCCTCGCCACGGCCGGCCGGGCCGCCGCCGGCCGGCCCCTGCCGGACGGTGGCGATGGAGACGTCGTGCCGGGCGAACACCCCGGCCACCGCCTGGAGCACACCCGGCCGGTCGACCACGTCGAGACTGATGTGGTAGCGGGTCAGCGCCTCACCCATCGGCCGGACCGCCAGGTCGGCGTAGGCGGACTCGCTGGCCGCGTACGCTCCGGCGAGCCGGTTGCGGGCCACCGCCACCACGTCGCCGAGGACCGCGCTGGCGGTCGGCGCCCCGCCCGCCCCCCGCCCGTAGAACATCAACTGCCCGGCCGCCTCGGCCTCGACGAAGACCGCGTTGAACGCGTCGCCGACGCTGGCCAGCGGGTGGGTCAGCGGGATCATCGCGGGGTGCACCCGGACGCTGACCGTCTCCCGGCCGGCGGCGTCGGTGCCCCGGGCGGCGATGCAGAGCAGCTTGATGGTGCAGCCCATCGCCTTGGCGCTGGCCATGTCGGCGACGGTGACCTCGGTGATGCCCTCCCGGTGCACGTCGGCGGCGGTGACCCGGGTGTGGAAGGCGAGCGAGGCCAGGATGGCGGCCTTCGCGGCGGCGTCGAAGCCCTCCACGTCGGCGGTCGGGTCGGCCTCGGCGTACCCCAGTTCGGTCGCCTCGTCGAGCGCCTCGGCGAAGCCGGCGCCGGTGGCGTCCATCGCCGAGAGGATGAAGTTGGTGGTGCCGTTGACGATGCCGGTGACCCGGTTGATCCGGTCGCCGTGCAGCGACTCACGCAGCGGACGCAGCAGCGGGATCGCCCCGGCCACGGACGCCTCGTAGTAGAGGTCGGCACCGCCCTCGGCCGCCGCGTCGTGCAGTGCCGCGCCGTCCTCGGCGAGCAGCGCCTTGTTGGCGGTGACCACGCTCTTGCCGGCGCGCAGCGCCTCCACCAGCCAGCTCCGCGCCGGCTCGATGCCGCCGACCACCTCGACGACGACGTCCACGTCGTCGCGTTTGATCAGGCCGAGCGGGTCGGTGGTGAACAGCGCCGGGTCGACGGGGAGGTCACCCCGGTCCCGGCCGACGCGGCGCACGGCGATACCGGCGATCTCCAGCGGAGCACCGATCCGGGCGGTCAGGTCGGCGGCCTGCTCGTGCAGCAGCCGGACCACCTCGCTCCCGACCGTTCCGCAGCCGAGCAGGGCCAAGCGCACAGGTGACGTCATCCCACATCCAAAGCGAGCAGGTCTTCTTCGGTCTCCCGCCGTACGATCAGCCGGGCTCGGCCGTCACGCACCGCTACCACCGGAGGGCGGGGCACATGGTTGTAGTTGCTGGCCATGCTCCGGCAGTACGCCCCCGTGCCGGGGACCGCGACAAGATCTCCGGGCTGCACGTCGGCGGGCAGGAATTCATCCTTCACCACGATGTCCCCGGACTCACAGTGCTTTCCCACCACGCGGGCCAGCAGCGGCTCGGCGGTCGAGGTCCGGTCGGCGAGCGTCGCCGAGTACGACGCGTCGTAGAGGGCGGTCCGGATGTTGTCGCTCATCCCGCCGTCCACGCTGACGTAGGTACGCAGCCCGTCGACGTCCTTGACGGTGCCGACCGTGTAGAGGGTGAACACGGCGGGGCCGACGATGGCCCGGCCCGGCTCGATCGACAGGTGCGGGACGGCCAGGTTCTCCGCCGCGCACTCCGAGTCGACGATCTTGCGGAGCCGCTTGGCCAGCTCGGCCGGGGGCGACGGGTCGTCCTGGGTGGTGTACGCGATGCCGAAGCCGCCGCCCAGGTCCAGCTCGGGCAGCTCCACCCCCCGGGCGTCGCGGATCTGCGCCTGCAGGGCGAGCACCCGACGGGCGGAGACCTCGAAGCCGCTGGTGTCGAAGATCTGCGAACCGATGTGCGAGTGCAGCCCGCGCAGGTCCAGCACGCCCTCGTCGATGACCCGGAAGGCCGCCGCGGCGGCGGCCCCGCCGGCCAGCGAGAAACCGAACTTCTGGTCCTCGTGGGCGGTGGCGATGAACTCGTGGGTGTGCGCCTCCACCCCGACGGTGACCCGGATCAGCACCCCGGGGCGGACCCCGCGCTCCCGGGCCAGCGCGGTGAGCCGGTCGATCTCGGTGAACGAGTCGAGGATGATCCGCCCCACCCCGGCGTCCAGCGCCCGGGTCAGCTCGGCGACGGACTTGTTGTTGCCGTGGAAGCCGATCCGCTCCGCCGGCATCCCCGCCGACAGCGCGGTGGCCAGCTCGCCGCCGGAGCAGACGTCCAGGTGCAGGCCCTCCTCGGCGATCATCCGGACCACCGCCCGGCAGAGGAACGCCTTGCCGGCGTAGTAGACGTCCACGTCGGGGAAGGCGTCCCGAAACTCCCGGGCGCGCGAGCGCAGGTCGTCCTCGTCGAGGACGTACGCCGGGGTGCCGTACCCGGCCGCCAGCTCGCGGACGTCGAGACCCGCGACGGTCAGCGCGCCGTCCGCGCCGCGCTCGACCTGGCGCGGCCAGAGCTGCGGCACCAGGGCGTTGACGTCGGCCGGGGGACGCAGCCAGGCCGGCCCCCGGTGGCCGATGTCACCGTGCAGGGCACCGGCTTCGTGCGCACGCATCTACTCGTCTCCGCTTCGCGTCTGGGGGGCCCGCCCGCCCGCTTCCCGGGTACCCACGGTCACATCCGCTCCGGGGCGGAGACGCCGAGCAGGCGCAGCCCGTTGGCGATCACCGTGCGGGTGGCGTCGTTGAGCCAGAGCCGGGCCCGGTGCAGGTCGGTGACCTCCTCGTCACCGCGCGGCAGGATCCGGCAGTTGTCGTAGAACCGGTGGTACGCCCCGGCCAGGTCCTCCAGGTAGCGGGCGACCCGGTGCGGCTCGCGCAGCTCGGCGGCGGCGGCGACCACGGCGGGGAACTCGGCGAGCGCCTTGAGCAGCTCGTTCTCCTTGTCGTGGTCGAGCAGCTCGGGGTGGAACCCGGCCCCGTCGCCCCGGCTCAGGCCGACCTCGGCGGCGTTGCGGCCGACGCTGGCCGTCCGGGCGGCGACGTACTGCACGTAGTAGACCGGGTTGTCGCGGGTGGCCCGGGTCCACAGCTCGACGTCGATGTCGATGGGCGAGTCGCTGGAGTAGCGGGCCAGCGCGTAGCGGGAGGCGTCCACCCCGATCGCGTCGACCAGGTCCTCCAGGGTGACCACGGTGCCCGCCCGCTTGCTCATCCGCAGCGGCACACCGTCGCGGACCAGGTTGACCAGCTGGCCGATGAGGATCTCCAGGTTGACCGCCGGGTCGTCACCGAAGCAGGCGGACATCGCCTTCATCCGCCCGATGTAGCCGTGGTGGTCCGCACCCAGCATGATCACGACCCGCTCGAAGCCGCGCTCCCGCTTGTCGAGGTAGTAGGCGCAGTCGGCGGCGAAGTACGTCCACTCGCCGTTGGACTTGCGCAGCACCCGGTCCTTGTCGTCACCGAAGTCGGTGGTCCGCAGCCAGGTCGCCCCGTCGGCCTCGTACAGGTGGCCCTGCGCGCGCAGCCGGTCCAGGGCGAGGTCCAGCTCGCCCCGGTCGTGCAGGTCCTTCTCGTTGAAGTAGGTGTCGAACTCCACCCCGAAGCCGCGCAGCGAGGACTTGATCTCGGCGAACATCAGCGTGACGCCCTCGACCCGGAACACCTCCTGGGCCTGCGCGTCGGGCAGGTCGAGCACGTCCGGCCGGACCGCCCGGACCTGCTCGGCGATCTCGGCGATGTACGCCCCGCCGTAGCCGTCCTCGGGGGCCGGCTCGCCCTTCGCGGCGCAGAGCAGCGACCGGGCGAACCGGTCGATCTGCGACCCGGCGTCGTTGAAGTAGTACTCGGTGCCGACGTCGGCGCCGGTGGCCCGCAGCAGCCGGCTGAGCGCGTCGCCGACCGCGGCCCAGCGGACCCCGCCGATGTGCACCGGGCCGGTCGGGTTCGCCGAGACGAACTCCAGGTTGATCCGCTGGCCGGCGAGCCGGTCGCTGCGGCCGTACTCCTCGCCGGCCTCGACGATCGCCCGGGCGAGCTGGCCGGCGGCGGCGGCGTCGAGCCGGATGTTGAGGAACCCGGGGCCGGCGATCTCCACCGACTTGATCCCGGCGGCCCGACCGAGCTGGTCGGCCAGCGCGGCGGCCAACTCCCGGGGCGGGACGCCGACCTTCTTGCTGAGCTGGAGGGCCAGCGTCGAGGCGTAGTCGCCGTGGTCGGGGTTGCGCGGTCGCTCCACCGCCGTGTGCGCCGGGAGCGCGGCGGGGTCGAGCCCACGCTCGCGGAAGACGGCGTGGGCTGCGGAGAGGACGACCTCGGCGAGTTCTGCGGGAGTCACCGAACCATGTTATCGGGGGTAGACTCGGGCACTCGGCGGCGACCCTGAGCGTCACCCGGCCCGCCAGATCCCCTGACCGACCGACCTGACGAGGGACGATGAGCATCAGCACCCCGGGCGGCCCGCAGCGCCGTCCGACCGTGGTCAGCACCGGCAAGAAGCCGGCGGCGGGCCGGCCCGCCGCCGGCGCCAGCAAGCCCGGGGCCGCCAAGTCCACGGGCACCCCCCGGCAGACCTCGGGCGGCAAGGGCCCGCGCAAGCCGATCGCCCCGGTGAAGGTGAGCCAGGGCCGGTCCTGGGGCCCGATCGCCCTGTTCGTGGCCGTGGGCGTGCTCGCCGTCTCGATCATCGGTTACGGCGCGTACGCGGCCTTCCAGGGTTCCAAGTCGTGGGAGCAGCGGGCCTCCGAGATCGACGGCATCGTCGACTTCCGGGAGAAGGACCCCAAGCTCGTCCAGGGCGGCCAGCACCAGCAGGGCGCGATCAAGTACGACGTGCTCCCGCCGGTGGCCGGCCCGCACAACCCGGCCTGGCAGAACTGCATGGGCGACGTCTACGACGCCCCGATCGCCAACGAGCACGCGGTGCACAGCCTGGAGCACGGCACGGTCTGGATCACCTACCGTCCCGACCTGCCGGCCGACCAGGTCAGCAAGCTCCGCAGCAAGGTGCAGGGCGTCGAGAAGGCCATGCTCAGCCCGTTCGAGGGGCTGGACAAGCCGATCTCGCTCCAGGCGTGGGGCTACCAGCTCAAGGTCGACAACGCCGACGACAGCCGGATCGACGAGTTCATCAAGACGCTGCGGGTGAACGCCTCGGTCGAGGGCCCGAACGCCAACTGCGGTCAGGGCATCACGGCCACCGGCACCGCCCCGCGCGACAACGTCCCGCAGCAGCAAGAGATGCCCACCCAGTGAGGACGTGGCGATGACCGCTCCCGCGACGACCGACACGCCGCCCGTCGAGCCCCCGGTCACCCCCTCCGGTGACCGGCGGCCCGCCGGCCGTTACGGCGTGCTCGCGCTGACCGCCGCCGTCGTGGTCGGCCTCCTCCTCGGGTACGCCGGTGGCCTGCTCACGCCGACGTTGACCCGGCCGGGCGACAGCTCGCCGGAGGCCGGCTTCGCCCGGGACATGAGCACCCACCACGCCCAGGCGGTGGAGATGGGGCTGATCGTCTTCGACCGGGGCACCGACCCCGAGGTGCGGCAGATCGGCGGCGACATCGCCACCGGCCAGCAGGGCGAGATCGGCACCATGCAGACCTGGCTGCGGTCGTGGGGGCTCGACCCGACCGGCAGCGAGCCCCGGATGGCCTGGATGCCCGACGGGGCCAAGGTCGAGAACGGTCTGATGCCGGGCATGGCGACGCCGGAGGAGATGGCCAAGCTGCGCGTCGCCCAGGGGCGCGAGCTGGACGTCCTCTTCCTCCAGATGATGATCAAGCATCACCTCGGCGGCATCCACATGATCCAGGGCATCCTGGACGCCGGCAGCGACGACGACGTGCTCGCGGTGGCCCAGATCATGAAGAACACCCAGCAGACCGACCTGACCAACCTGCAGAACGCGTTGAAGCGCCTGGGCGGCTGACCCGCCCGACCTCCTGGGAGGCCCGCGTACCGCTCCGGCGGACGCGGGCCTCCGCGCATCCGCCGGACCCCGTGACAGGTTATGGGTGATTTGCATCTTTAGCGTGCTGCGCACCTTTGAGGGTCTACGAGAGGTTTCTACCTACATATCGTGACCAGTTGCGATTAGTGCTCGTTGCGTAGGACGTGGGGGTTGCACTCAGAGACGCGCGGCGCTCGGTCACCAGCTGGTGCCGACGCCACACCATCGGCGGTGACGGAGCGGTGGCAGCCGCCCGTCGCGGACACCGGCAGGGCGAGTCGGGAGCGCTCAGCCGGCAACAGGAACTCGAACTGATCGACGTACTGCGCGGCGTCCACCCCGACGCCTTCGGGCTGGACGAGGAACTCTGGACGCGCCAGAGCCTCGCCGCGCTGATCCAGCGCCGCTTCGACCTGACCATGGACGCCGGCACCGTCGGGGCGTACCTGCGGGCCTGGGGGCTGGGCCCCCGGGAACCGCGCGAGCGGGCCTGCGGGCTCTGCGTCGGCGCGGTCGAACGCTGGGTACGCGGCGAGTACCCGGCCATCACCCGGGCCGCCCAGGAACACGACGCGGAGGTCTACTGGATCGGCCGGGTACGCCTACGCGGCACCATGCCCGCCGCCGAGGTGATCTCGGCGGTGTCGTCCCGGGGCCGGGTCCGGTTCATGGTCACCACGCCGAGCGTGGACCCGCCGCTCCCCCGGGACTTCGTGTTCCGGCTCAGCGGTACCGACCAGCACCCGGTGCACCTGATCGTGGACGGCTCCTGGCCCCGCAACGAGTGGCCCCGCCGACTGCCCCGGCGCATCGTCCTGCACCCGCTGCCGAGCTGCGGGCGCACCCTGGCCGCCGCCTGACCAGCCCGGCCCGGCCGCCGGTGACGGCTCGGCGGCCGGCGTGGTCGCTGCGACCAGCCTGCTGATCAGCTCGCGCCGGCCGACGGTGACAGCCAGCCCTGGGTCACCGGTGACGGTCCGCCCGCCGCCGACGGATCGGTGCGGCCACCCCTCGCCCGCCTCGGCGTCACGATCACGCAGGTCAACGGGGAGAACCGAGGGGTCCCGGGTGGCGATTCGGTGATCCCGAAGGGGGTTTGCTACTCTTCTCAGGTCGCTGAGCCCCCGTAGCTCAGGGGATAGAGCACCGCCCTCCGGAGGCGGGGGCGCAGGTTCGAATCCTGCCGGGGGCACCACGGACGACCAGCACTAGAAGGCCGCTGACCAGGGAAAACCCGATCAGCGGCCTTCGTCGTATCTCCGGCCGTCAGCGGCCCGTGGCGGGTGTCCGTGCCGTCGGCGTGCCGATCCAAGGCGATGATCCGCTCAATGTCGGCCCTGTTGCGCTGTCGCGGCATCGGGGATGCCGCCACCTCGGCCCACGGGAGTCGATCAAGCCCGGCCGATCCCGAGGCCGGGCGGGCGGCGGGTCAGGGGGATTCGCGGCGGGCCCTGGCGCGGCGTTTCCCCTCGTGCATGGCCTGCACCCGGGGCACCGGGATGGTGCGCCCCTCGGCCACCAGGTCGGCGGGGAGGCGTTGCGGCGCGGGCATCGCCCCGGCCCACGGGTCCCGGTCGCCGAGCACCGCCGGGACGGTCCGCACGGTGAAGTCGCCGGGGCTGATCCGGTCGAGGTCGTCCCAGGCCACCGGGAAGGAGACCGGGAGCCCGGGGCGCATCCGGGGGCTGTACGCGGCGACCACCGTCGCCCCGCCGGCCCGGGTGGGGTCGACGAAGACCCGGCCGCCCCGGTCCTCCCGGATGAAGGCGGTGGTCGCCGCCTGTGGGTCGAGACGCTCGGTGTGCAGGGCGAGCGCCCGGGTCGCGGCGGCCACCTCCTCGGCGGTGGTGTCCGGGTGCACCGGCACGAAGACGTGCAGCCCCTTCGCGCCGCTGGTCTTCACCGCGCCGGCCAGCCCGACGTCGGCGAGCGCCCGGCGGACCGCCCCGGCGACCCGGGCCACCGTCGGGAAGGCGTCCCCCTCGGGCGGGTCGAGATCGAGCACGAGGTGGGTGGGCTGCTCGGGGAGGGTCGCGGTGACCAGCGCCGGGTGGTACTCGATGGCCCGCTGGTTGGCGAACCAGAGCAGGGTGCGCCGGTCGTCGCAGAGCGCGTACGACACCTGGCGGTGCGAGGTCTCGGCCCAGATCGCGGTGCGGCGTACCCAGTCGGGGGTGTATTTCGGCAGGTTCTTCTGCATGAACGGCTCCTGCCCGCGCAGCAGCCGGACCACCGACAGCGGCCGGTCGCGCAGGCCGGGCAGGATGCGGTCGCGTACGGCGTCGAGGTAGTCGACCAGGTCCCGCTTGGTCAGATCGCTGCCGGCGAGCAGCGGCTGGCCCAGGTTGGTCAGGCCGACCCCGTCCCGCGTCTCCTCCGCCCCACCCATCCGCCCACCCTCCCGGCCGTACCGGCCCGGCGCAACCCCGACACGGGTCGGCCGCCGGTCCCGTCGTCGGGGTGTCCGTCTGTGACCATGGCACCGGCGGAAGGAGGCACCCTCGTGTCCCGGGAACTCAGCGACGGCCGCACCGGCGGGCAGCAGGACGACGACAGCCACGCCGGCCCGGACCAGCACGGCCACGGCACCGGGAACCAGCACGGCACGGACCGGGACGGCAGGGACCGGGACGGCAGGGACCGGGACGGCACGGACCGGCACGGCACGGACCGGCACGGCACGGACCGGCACGACGGGGAGCAGGACGACGACAGGTGTGCCGGCGGGGGACGGGACGGCGACTGCACCCTGCGGGAGGCGCTGGACCGGGTGGGCGGCAAGTGGGCGATCGGCATCCTGTTGGCCGCCTCCCCCGGCCCGGTCCGCTTCTCGGAGCTGACCCGGCAGGTGGAGGGGATCAGCCGCCGGATGCTCACGTTGACGCTGCGCAACCTGGAACGGGACGGCCTGTTGCACCGCCGGGTGCATCCGGGCGTGCCGCCGAGGGTCGAGTACCGGGCCACCCCGATGGCGTTGGAGCTGCACGAGCCGTTGCTGGCGTTGACCGCCTGGGCGCAGCGGCACCGTACGGCGATCAGCGAGGCGCGGTCCGCGTACGACCGGAGGCACGGCCGGGCATGACGGTGCGTCACGGGAGCAACGGGCCCGGCGCTGTGGCGAACGCCACCGACTTTCTCTGACCGATCGGTCAGTGTCTGACCGATCGGTCAGGCATGCTGGAACGCATGATCCGACGCACCCCCCGCACGCACGGCGAGATCCTCGCCGCAGCGGCCCGGCGGTTCGCGGTGACCGGCTACAAGGGCACCTCGTTGCAGGACATCGCCCGCGAGGTGGGCTGCTCCAAGGCGGCGGTGCTCTACCACTTCGCCGGCAAGGAGGCTCTGCTCGCCGAGCTGATGGCGGGACCGATCGCGGTCCTCTGCGAGCTGGACGAGCGGATCTCGACGCTGACCGGCGCGGCGGCGCAACGCGTGGCGGCGGAGGGCTTCGTCGACCTCGCGGTGCGGTTCCGGGGCGAGATCGCGCTGCTGCGCGGGGAGTTCCCGGAACTGCTCGCCCAACCGGCCTTCGCCCACATCCAGCGCATCTCCGAGCGGCTGATCGAGGCGATGACCGGCCCCGACGGCGGGCAGGACGCGCGGGTCGCCGCGCTGGTGCTGCTCGCCGGCATCGCCGAGGGGTGCGGTGCGTTCGCCGACATCCCCGACGAGGAACTGCGCCCCGCCCTGCTGGCCGTCGCCCAGCGGGTGCTCGTCACCCCCGCACCGCCGCCACCACGGCCACCTCTCGACCACCAACACCAGGATTGAGGACAAGGATCTGATGGCGACCCTGCTGTACCGGCTAGGCCGGGCATCGTTGCGCCGCCGGCGACTCGTCGTCGCCGTCTGGCTCGTCGTACTCGTCGGCCTCGGCATCGCCGCCGCCACCCTGAAGGGCCCGACGGCCAGCAACTTCACCATGCCCGGCACCGAGTCGCAGCAGGCGTTGGACCTGCTCGCCGAGCGGTTCCCGGCAGCCAGCGGCGCCACCGGCACCATCGCGGTGAAGGCACCCGCCGACGGCCAGTTGACCACCCCCGACGGGCAGGCCGTGGTCAAGGGGGTCGTCCAGGAGGCGGCCACCCTGCCCGGCGTCATCGGCGCGGTCGACCCGTACCAGTCCCAGGCGATCACCCCCAACGGCCGCTACGCGCTGATCCAGGTGCAGTTCGCCACCGGCGCGGACGACGTCACCGACGACCAGCGGGCGGCGTACGAGAAGGTCGGCGCGCAGGCCGAGGCGCAGGGGTGGCAGATCGCCCCCGGCGGTGAGGTGCTCAACTCCGAGCCGGAGGTCGGCTCGACCGAGGCGCTGGGTGTGCTCGTCGCCGCGATCGTCCTGATCATCACGTTCGGCTCGCTGGTCGCGGCCGGGATGACCATGCTGAACGCGCTGATCGGCGTCGGGGTCGGCATGGCCGGCCTGTTCGCGCTGAGCAGCGTGGTCGAGCTGACCAGCACCGCGCCCATCCTGGCCCTGATGCTCGGCCTGGCGGTCGGCATCGACTACTCGCTGTTCATCACCTCCCGGCACCGGCAGCACCTGCTCGAAGGGCTCACCCCGGAGGAGGCCGTCGGCCGGGCCGTCGGCACCGCCGGTTCCGCCGTGCTCTTCGCCGGCGCCACCGTGGTCATCGCGCTCGCCGGCCTAGCCGTGGTCGGCATCCCGTTCCTCACCGTGATGGGTCTGGCCGCCGCCGGCACGGTCAGCGTCGCGGTGCTGGTGGCGATCACCCTCGCCCCGGCGCTGCTCGGCTTCGCCGGCCGCCGGGTGCTGCCCCGCAAGCTGCGCAACGCCACCCCGGCCACCGGGACCGTCGACGCCACCGGGACCGTCGACGCCGCGCCGGCCGCCGAGGACCGTTCCGGCTTCGGGTTCCGCTGGGCGCGGTGGGTGACCCGGCTGCGCATCCCGGTGATCCTGGTCGGTCTGCTCGGTCTCGGGCTGCTCGCCCTGCCGGCCCAGGACATGCGGATCGCCCTGCCGGACGCCAGCACCGCCCCGGTGGGCAGCCCGGCCCGCACCAGCGCCGACCTGATCCGGGAGGGCTTCGGTCCGGGCTTCACCGGCCGGCTCGCCGTGGTGGTCACCTCGGACTCCCCGCAGGACACCGCCGCGGCCGTGCCGCAGGTCGCCGCGCTGGTCCAGCGTACGGACGGGGTGTTGGCGGTGGCTCCGCCGCAGCTCGACCCGTCCGGGCGGACGGCGCTGATCGGGGTGATCCCGAAGAGTGGGCCGACCGACGCGGCCACCGAGACGCTGGTGCACGACATCCGGGACCGGGTGGGCTCGATCGGCAACGCGGAGGTGCTGCTGACCGGCGTCACCGCGATCGGCATCGACGTGTCCGAGAAGCTGTCCGACGCGATGCCGGTCTACCTGCTGCTCGTGGTGGGGCTGTCGATCCTGCTGCTGATGCTGGTCTTCCGGTCGATCCTGGTGCCGTTGAAGGCCGCGCTGGGCTTCCTGCTCACGGTGGCCGCCACCTTCGGCATCACCGTCGCGGTGTTCCAGCAGGGCCACCTCGCCGGCCTGGTCGGCCTGGACAGCCCGGCCCCGCTGATCAGCTTCCTGCCGATCCTGCTGATCGGCATCCTGTTCGGCCTGGCCATGGACTACGAGGTCTTCCTGGTCTCCCGGATGCGGGAGGACTTCGTGCACGGCGACACGGCCCGGCAGGCCACCATCAACGGGATGGGGCACGGGGCCCGGGTGGTCACCGCCGCCGCGCTGATCATGATCTCGGTCTTCGGCGGCTTCGTCTTCCTCGACGACCCGGTGATCAAGTCGATGGGCTTCGCGCTCGCCGTCGGCGTCGCCATCGACGCCTTCGTGGTCCGGATGACCATCGTCCCCGCCGTGATGTCCCTGCTGAACGCCAGGGCGTGGTGGCTCCCCCGCTGGCTCGACCGGGCCCTGCCCAACGTCGACATCGAGGGCGAAGGTCTCCGCGCCCACCTCGACAAGCAGCCGGTCAACGTCTGACCCTGCCGATCATGGAGTTGTGGTGCCCGGCCCGGGGTTTTCGCCCCGTTCCGTCCGGCACCACAACTCCATGATCCACGCAGCGGACGGGGGTCAGACCCCGGCGGGGTAGGTTTCCAGTTCGCCTACCGTGGGTCGGGTGGGTAGGGGGTGCAGGGCGGTGGAGGCGTCGCACCAGACGAAGGCGTCGTAGCGGTCGGCCAGCCGGCTCGGCACGTAGTTGCCCCAGCGTTCGAAGGTCGGGTCGTAGACCACCCCGATCGCCCGGTGCTCGGCGGTGTCGGTGACCCAGTCGGGCTGGTCGGGACCGCCGAAGACGAGCACCGCCCGCTCCGGCAGCAACTCGTGCAGCCGCCACTCCACCGAGCCCTCCCGGGCCGGCGGCACCGTCATCACCTCGGCCGGTGAACCCCAGTGCGGGGCGGCGACCACGGTGCCCCGGTAGCCGCCGAAGCCGATCAGCGTGACCGCGTCCCGGCCGAGGCGTTCCCGGGCGAGCTGGCCGATGTTGACCATCCCGTCGCCGGCCATGTCGGTGGCGCGGGCGTCCCCGATGTGGGTGTTGTGCGCCCAGACGATCCCGCGCGACCCCGGGCCGTACCGGGTCAGCAGGCGGTCCAGGGTGTCGGCCATGTGGATGTCGCGCACGTTCCAGGAATCCGGCCCGCCGTGCACCATCGCCCGGTAGTACCGCTCCGCGCCGGCCACCACCTCCGCGTTCTGCCAGGCCGCGAAGGCGTCCGGGCCGTCCGAGGCGACGTGTGCCCGGGTACGCGCCAACAGCCGGATCACCTCCTCCTCGCAGCGCGCCGAGACGAACCGGCTGGCCGCGCCGTACTCCTCGACCCGCCGCCCGTACGGCTCGAAGCACCGGTACGCGTCCTGCGCCGCCTCCATCGACTTCGGGTCCTCCTCGCCGAGGTAGTCGAAGATGGCCTGCATGGACTCCCACAGGCTGTAGACGTCGAGCCCGTGGAAACCGGCCCGCTCCCGCTCCGGGCGCTCCAGGTTCCACGCCCGCAGCCAGCGGCAGAACCGGTCCACCTCGGCGTTGGCCCACATCCAGGTGGGCCAGCGGGTGAACCGGCCCAGCGCGGTACGCGGGTCCTGCGCGCCGCCGGGCGCGCCCACCACCGACCGGTGCACCCGGTCGCAGTCCGGCCAGTCCCCCTCCACCGCCACGAAGTCGAACCCCTGCTCGGCGATGAGGCGTCGGGTGAGCTGCTCACGCAACCGGTAGTAGTCGTAACTGCCGTGCGTCGCCTCGCCGATCATCACCACCCGGGCGTTCCGGGCGCGCTCCAGCAGCGGGTCGAAGTCGCTCGGCGTACCGAGCCGCTGTACCAGCATGGGCGGGGCTACCCGGCAGGGTCGGCGGACAAACCGCCGGCCGGCCCGTGACGGGCGGTGTGTCGCCGGGCGGAACGGGTAGCCGGCGGCATGACCGTCACCGGGATGCAGTTGCAGGAGTACCTGGCCGGGCTCGACTACCCGGTCTCCCGCGAGGACCTGGTCCGCTGGGGTCAGGAGAACGGCGCCAGCACCGAACTGCTCCAGATGCTGCGGGCACTGCCCGCCGGGCAGTTCGACGACCCGGCCGAGCTGAACGAGGCCCTCGGCACGCTCGCCTGAGCCGCCCCCGCCTGCCCCGCCCCGACCGGTCACCACCGGCGGCCACCGGCGCGACCCGTGGGAGCGTGCAGCAACCGGAACAGCACCAGCCACTGCTCCGGCCAGACCAGCCCGACCGGGGTCGCCGGGTCGAGCCGCGCCGCCCGCAGCGCGCCGTCGACCCGCCGGCCCGGATGGGCCGTGCGCAGCGAGGCCGCGAGCGACCCGCCCGCCCCGCCGAACCCCAGCTCCACCATCCTGCGGTACGCGGGCAGCCCGGCCGGGTCCAGCAGCGCCGCCGGCCGGCGGTCGATCCGCAGGATGCCCCCGTCGACGGCGGGCACCGGCCGGAACGCGGTGCGGGCCACCCGGCCGGACAGCCGCCAGTGGTACTCCGGCCAGGTCAGCACGGTCAGCCGGGTCCACCGGCCGAGGTCACCGGTCCGTTTACGGGCGTACTCCCACTGGGTGAGCAGGGTGGCCGCGCGCAACCGGGGTGCGGCGAGGCACCAGCGGACCACCGCCGCCGTCAGCGACCAGGGAATGTTGCCGACGACGGCGAACGGCTCGTCGGGTGGTGCGGCGGTCAGGAAGTCGGCCTGCCGGTGCCGCACGTGCGGCAGCGTCGCGCACACCGCCGCCAGGGCGGGGACGACGGCCGGGTCGACCTCGTAGGCGATCAGCCGGCCGCACCGCTGCGCCAGCGGCCGGGTCAGCTGGCCACGGCCGGCGCCCACCTCCAGCAGCAGGTCGTCCGGGCCGGTACGGGCCGCCCGGACCATCCGGGTCACGGCGGCCGGGTCGGCGAGGAAGTTCTGGGACAGTACGCGACGGGACCGGTCGCGTGCGGTGGTGCGGTCGGGGCGGGGCGCCACGGGGCTCGTCCTGTCTGTCGCCGCTCGGCGACGGTACGGACAGGCGCAGCACGACACCGGGCCTGTCCGAGCGGATCGGGACTCGGACGACCCTGGAGATCGGCGGGGACGCGACGCGAGGAGAGCGCGGACCGTGACCAGCCACGATGGCGGCCAGACCACAGTGGCGGTCAGGCCGGGGTGGTGCTCGGGTCAGGCGCGGTGGGCGTCCCGGCCGGCCAGGGCCGGACGCCGGACTCGCGGGCGGGCCACCAGGAGGGGGCCCCGCGCGGCCGACGTGACGGCCACGGTGATCAGGGCGTGCGTGAACATGGAGGCCACGCTAGTGCACCCCGCGTGTCGCGCAACGGCTTTTCCGCTCCCGTCCGCCGCGGCCCCGGACACCGACGGACGAGCGTCCACTCTGATCACCTCGGGTGACCACGGACGGGGCAGCACCGCACGCACGTCGACATGCCTGGCAGGCATATTCATGCCTGCCAGGCATATCGTCCGTCGTCGCATCCGGGGCCGGCCCGGTCCACGCCGGCCGACCAGGCCGGCCCGGGACACGCCTACAGGTCGACCGGGTCGCGGCGGTCAGGGCCGGAGGTCGACGGTGCGGGCCTCGGCGCGGGCGGTCTGGGCCGCCGCCAGGACGGCCACCACCTCCCGACCGAAGCGGACGTCGCACCGGTGGTCCCGGCCACCCGAGTCGATCTCCGTCAGCAGTTGGTCGACGGCGGTGCCGAACGCGGTAAGCGAGTCGCCGTCGGCGGGCGGGACGACCGCGGTGCCGTTCTCGCCGTAGAAGACGTTGTCCCGGGTCACCGCCGTCGGCGGGGCGTCCAGGGTCAGCGACAGCGCGCTGGTCGCGCCCCCGTCGTGGGTGAGCAGCAGGTGCACCAGCCCGGCGGGGCCGTCCATCGCGGCGACCCGGGTGACCCGGCCGAGCACCGGCAGCACGATCGACAGCGCGTGCGGGCCGATGTCCCACAGCGCGCCCTGCTCCCGCCGCCACCGGGAGCCGCCGTACGGGCTGCCGGTGGCGTAGATCGAGGCGAACTGGGTGACCCGGGCGTGCTGCCAGCCGCCGACCGCGGCGGTGGCGGTGAGGAAGCCGTCGACGTTGGGGTGGAAGCGTTGGGTGAAGAAGACCACCGAGGCCACCCCGGCGGACCGCGCGGCGGCGACCACCCGGTCGGCCTCGTCGAGGCTCAGCGCGAGGGGCTTGTCCAGCAGCAGGTGCCGGCCGGCGGTGGCGGCCCGGACGGCGATCCCGGCCTGCACGTCCGGGGGCAGCGCCACGGCCACCGCGTCGCAGGCGTCGAGCAGGGCGTCGACGTCGTCGAACGCCGGTACGCCGTGCCGGGTGGCCAGCGCGGCGGCCCGGTCGGGGTTGCGCCCCCAGACCCCCACCAGTTCGGCGCGGGGATGGGCGTCCAGCCCGGCGCCGTGGGTGCGCGCCGCCCAGTGGCCGGTGCCGAACAGGCCGAACCGCAGCACGAGGTACCCCCGGTCTCGTCGTCGGCCACGCCCGGTCGCAGCCGTGATCCACGCTAGTCGCCCGCCCCTGTTCGCGCAGCCGACGGCCGCCGACCCGCACCGCCGTCCACCGACCGGGAACCCGGGCCGCCGACCCGGGACCGGGACGACGGTGATTACTACGCCGGTTAGTAGGCTGTGCCGGTGACCGAGACACCTATCGGATGGCGGCGATGACCGGCGCGGCGTCGGCCGGTTCGCCGGTGGGCGGGGTGCTCGCCACCGTGACGATCGGGCTGTCGCTCGTACTCGCGCTGTGGGCCCTGGTGGCGGCGGTCCGGCACCGGCCGCCGGACCTGGTGCAGTCCGTCGGGCTGGGCCTGCTGGAGGTGGCGCTGCTCGCGCTGACCGTGCTGGCCCTGGTCGCCGTCCTCGGGGGTGAGCGGCCGGGCGAGCCCGGCGCCTTCTTCGGCTACCTGGTGACGCTGGTCTGCCTGCCCCCGCTGGCCTGGGTGCTGGCCCGGATGGAACCGACCCGGTGGGGGTCGGCGATCGTCTGCGCGGTCTGCCTGGTCCTGCCGGTGGTCGTGGTCCGGCTGCAACAGACCTGGGAGGTCGTCGGTGGCTGACACCCGGACGGCGCGGCGCGCCACCAACGCGGGGCCGGGGCGGCTGCTGATCGCCGTCTACATCCTGTTCGCCATCGCCGCCACCAGCCGGGCCGGGCTCCAGATCGCCACGAAGTTCGACGAGGCCCCGGTGGCGTACCTGCTCTCGGCGATGGCCGCGCTGATCTACATCGTGGCGGCGGTCGGGCTGGCCCGTGCCGGGCACGCCGGCCGCCGGGTCGCGCTGGCCTGCTGCTCGGTGGAGCTGGTCGGGGTGGTCGGCGTCGGCGTGCTCAGCCTGGTCGACCCTGAGCTGTTCCCCGACGAGACGGTCTGGTCCGGCTTCGGCAGCGGGTACGGCTACATCCCGCTGGTGCTGCCCGTGCTGGGCCTGCTCTGGCTGTGGCGTACCCGCACCGCCGCCGACGCCTGACGCCGCCTGCGACGCCCCGGCCCCCGGTCAGTCCTTCGGGCCGCCCGCGACGTAGATGACCTGGCCGGAGACGAAGGACGCGCCCTCGCTGGCCAGGAACGAGATGGTGTGCGCGACGTCCTCGGGGCGGCCCGGACGGCGGACCGGGATCTCGGCGGCGGCGTGCTTCTGGAGGTCGTCGAAGTCGACCTTCATCCGGGCGGCGGTGGCGGCGGTCATGTCGGTGACGATGAAGCCGGGGGCGACCGCGTTGACCGTCACCCCGAACGGCCCCAGCTCGATCGCGAGGGTCTTGGTGAAGCCCTGGAGGCCGGCCTTGGCCGCCGCGTAGTTGGCCTGGCCCCGGTTGCCCAGCGCCGAGGTGCTGGACAGGTTGACGATCCGGCCGTACTTCCGCTCGACCATGTGCCGCTGGGCGGCCTGGCTGAACAGGAACGCGCCGCGCAGGTGCACCCCCAGCACGGTGTCCCAGTCGGCGTCGGTCATCTTGAACAGCAGGTTGTCCCGCAGCACCCCGGCGTTGTTGACCAGCACGGTCGGCCCGCCCAGCTCGGTGGCGACCCGCTCGACGGCGGCCTCGACCTGGTCGCGGTCGGCGACGTCCGCGCCGACGCCGACGGCCCGGCCGCCGGCGGCGGTGATCGCCTCCACGGTCGGTCCGGTCGCCGCCTGGTCGATGTCGACCACGGCGACGGCCATGCCGTCGGCGGCCAGCCGCCGGGCGGTGGCCGCGCCGATACCGCGTGCGGCTCCGGTGACGATGGCGACGCGGGGCTCCTCCGACATGACTACCTCCCGGTAACTTCTGGCTCGACCGGAGGAGCCTACCCGCCCCGACGCCCACCGACGTCCCGGCCGGGCGGGGACGTCGGCGGGCGGGCCGGTCAGTAGGTGGTGGACCGGCGGAGCCGGATCCAGCGGTAGCCGTGCCCGCCCAGCTTCAGGCTGTCCAGCTTGCCCACGTCGCCGTAACCCCGGTCGGTCAGGACGTCTATCGGCAGGTCCGCCTCGGGGGCCACGCTGCTCAGGTCCACCTCCACGTCCTCGGTGCCGAGGTTGTGCAGGAAGACCATGGTGCCGGTCGGGCCGTCGGCGCGGTGCGCGAGGACCCCGGCCGGCATCGGCACGTCGATGTGCGTGGTCGAGCCGGAGCCGATCTCCGGGGCCTCCCGCAGCGTCCGGATCATCCGCTCGAACCAGGCCAGCAGCGACGTCGAGTCGCCCCGTTGGGCGGTGACGTTGACCTGCTGGTAGCCGAAGTCACCCTTGTCGATCACCGGGCGGATCAGCTTCTCCGGGTCCGCCGTGGAGAAACCGCCGTTCTCCTTGTACGACCACTGCATCGGGGTACGGATCGCGTTCCGCCCGTCCAGCGCGAGGTTCTCCCCCATCCCGATCTCCTCGCCGTAGCGCAGCACGGGCGTGCCGCGCAGCGAGAACTGGAGCGCGTACGCCAGCTCGATGTGCCGGCGGTCGTTGCCGAGCATCGGGGCCAGCCGGCGCCGGATGCCCCGGCCGTAGAGCTGCATGTTCTCGTCCGGGCCGAACTTCGCCAGCACGTCGTTGCGCTGGTCGGCGGTGAGCCGGGACAGGTCGATCTCGTCGTGGTTGCGCAGGAAGGTCGCCCACTGGCCGCCGGTGGGCAGCTTCGGGGTGTCGCGCAGCGCGTCGATGATCGCCTCCGGGTCCTCCCGGGCGAGGGCGAGCATCAGCCGGCCGTTGAGCATGAAGTCGAAGAGCATGTGGATGCGGTTGCCCGAGCCGCTGCCGTCGCCGAAGTAGACCGGGAGCTGGTCGGGTTCGACGTTCGCCTCGGCCAGCAGCACCGCGTCGCCGCGCCGCCACTGCACGTGCTGGCGCAGGTCGGTGAGGAAGTCGAAGTCCTTGGGCGCGTCCGGGTTGCCCGGCTCGGTCTGCTCGATGATGAACGGCACGGCGTCCATCCGGAACCCGGAGACGCCGAGCTGGAGCCAGAACGAGGTGATCTTCTTGATCTCGGCGCGGACCTTCGGGTTCTCGACGTTGAGATCCGGCTGGAACTTGTAGAAGCGGTGGTAGTACCACGCCTTGGCGGTCCGGTCGTAGCTCCACGTCTCGTGCTGCTCGCCCGGGAACACCATGCCCTGGTGCCGGTCCGCCGGCTCGTGGTCGGCCCAGACGTACCAGTCCCGGTACGGCGAGTCGGGCGAGGACCGGGCGGACTGGAACCACGGGTGCTGGTCGGAGGTGTGGTTGACCACCAGGTCGATGATGACCCGGATGCCCCGGTTCTGCGCCTGGTGCAGCAGCTCGGCGAAGTCACCGAGGGTCCCCAGCCGCGGGTCGACGTTGTAGAAGTCGGTCGCGTCGTATCCGTCGTCCTGGTTGGGCGAGGGATGGATCGGGTTGAGCCAGAGGCAGGTCACCCCCAGCCGCGCCAGGTAGTCGAGCCGGCCGATCAGGCCCCGGAAGTCACCGACCCCGTCGCCGTCGGAGTCCGCGTACGTGTCGACGTCGAGGCAGTAGACGACGGCCTCGGAATACCACCTGTCACCCATGCCGGCCTAATGTCTCCGGTGCGCCGACGCCGCAAACGCGAGCCCCGTTCCGTCGTCCGTCGGCGGCCACCGCGCCGACCCGGGACGGGCCGACCGGGGTACGGTCCGGGGATGGCTGCGCATCCGACGGACGGCTCCCGCACCCTCGACTGGGACGAGGGCCGGTGGCTGCACCCACCGGTACGGGTGGACCGGGCCGGCGACGGCGCGCTGCTGGTGGAGCCGGCCGCCGGCAGCGACCTGTGGCGGCACACCAGCTACGGCTTCGTCCACGACGACGGGCCGGCGCTGCTCGCCCCGCTGCCGGCCGACGGCGCGGTCGAGGTGGACTTCCTGCTCGACTACACCGAGCAGTTCGACCAGGCCGGAGTGCTGGTCCGGGTGGACGAACGGAACTGGATCAAGGCCGGGGTGGAGGTCAGCGACGGCCTGCCGCAGGTCGGCGCGGTGGTGACCCGGGAGGTCTCCGACTGGTCGGTGGCGCCGGTGCCGCAGTGGAGCGGCCGGCAGGTGACCGTGCGGGCCAGCCGCGGCGGCGACGCGCTGACGGTGCGGGCGCGGGTCGCCGACGAACCGTGGCGGTTGGTCCGGCTGGCCCCGCTCGACCCGGACGCGGTGGCGCTGGCCGGGCCGTTCTGCTGCGCGCCCAGCCGGGGCGGGCTGACCGTCCGGTTCACCGGCTGGCGACAGGGGCCGGCGGACCGGGCGCTGCACCCCTCGGACTGATCCCCGGCTCAGTCGGCGCCGTCGACCGTTCGGCACGACGGCGCAGGTCGCAGCGTACGGCCGGGCCCGGCGGGCGGCGGCCGACGGGGGTGGGCTCACTCACCGGAGGGTGTAAGTGGTGGCCGGCTGGGTACCACTGTCCGATCCCGCCGGCCCGCTGGAAGGACGCCCATGGCTCTCGCCGAGAACGTCGACCCGAACCAGTTCACCGGGCTGACCGGATGGGTGGCGGGCGTCATCGACTCCCTCGGCGCGGTCGGGGTCGCCTTCCTGGTGGCGCTGGAGAGCATCATCCCGCCGATCCCGAGCGAGATCGTGCTGGCGATGGCCGGCTACCTCGCCGCCGAGGGCCGGTTCAGCCTGGTGGTGATCGTCCTCGCCGCGACGGTCGGTTCGCTGGTCGGCGCGCTGGTGCTCTACTGGCTCGGCGCGGCGCTCGGCGAGGAACGGCTCAAGCGCTGGCTGGACCGCATCCCGCTGGTCGACCGGGACGACCTGGAGAAGGCCGACCGCTGGTTCGAGCGGCACGGCCGGTGGGCGGTGCTGATCGGCCGGCTGGTGCCGGTGGTGCGCAGCCTGGTCTCCGTCCCGGCGGGCGCGAACCGGATGCCGATGGGCGAGTTCGTGCTGCTCACCACGCTGGGCAGCGGGGTGTGGAACGCGCTGGTCGTCGGCCTCGGCTACACGCTGGGCTCGCGCTGGCAGGACGTGGAGAAGTACAGCGACTGGTTCAACTACGCCATCTTCGCGGTCTTCGCCGTCATGCTCGTGAGCTGGGCCAGCAAGAAGATCCGCTCCCGGCGCGACCGGAACGACCGGGGTGACCGGCGGTCGGTGTCCGCCGACCACTGACCGGGTCACCGCGCCGGCCCATCCGCGCGGGCCGCCCGGCGGCGAGGGGCCGCGAAGACGGCCCGCCCGAGGAGCCGGCCGGCCGGGGACCGCCGCCCGGTGGGGCCGCCGGACGGGCCGGCCCCACCGGGCGGTGGTGTTCAGAACTTCGCGGTGATCGAGGTGAACTCCCAGGTGCCCTGGCTGATGCCGGAGCAGTTGGCGACCACTCCCCCGTCCGGGCAGGCGCGGTCCCGGTTGACCGACCAGAAGGTGAACCGGGACAGCCCCCGTGCCCTGGCCCAGTCCCGGATCTGCGTCCAGGTGGCCGGCGTGGTCAGCTCCCGCTGGTCGGACAGGCCGTTCATGCCGCTGATGCCCATGTGCGCGTACGCGGTGGCGTCGGACCAGCCGAACGCCGACTTCAGGGTGGTCTTCAGCCCCTCGGCGGCGTTGACGGTGCTCTGGTACATGTCCGCCCCGCCGCCGAAGTCGAACGGCATGATGGTGAAGGTGTCGATGTTCGCGCCGAGCGCGGCGGCCTGATTGATCAGCCGGGTGCCGTAGTACGACGGCCCGGTGGTCGAGGTGCCGAAGGTGACGATCGTCCTGATCCCGGGGTTGTTCTGCTTGACGATCTTCAACGCGCCGAGGATGCGGTCCTGCACCGCCTCGTTCTCGAACTCGTCGCTGTTCTCGATGTCGATGTCGATCGCCTTCAACCCGTACGCGTTGATCACCTGCTGGTACGCCCCGGCGAGGGCGCTGGCCGACGCGCAGTTCGGGCCGAGCTTGTTGCCGCTCCACCCGCCGAACGAGGGGATGACGTCGCCGCCGGCCGCCCGGATCGCGGCGATGGTGCCGGCGTGCGCGCCGCCGGTGAGCGGGCCGGAGCCGTCCCAGGCCGGGGTGCAGCCGCCACCGGAGAGCACGAACGCGATGGTGAACCACTTCACCCCGGTCGCCCCCATCACCGTGGCCGGTGCGGGCGGGTCGCCCCAGCCCGGGTAGAGGTAGGGGGCGGCGGCCATCGTGCCGGTGCCGCCGGTGCAGCCGGTGGTGGTGGCCGACACCGGGGCCGACTTCGCCGACTCGCCGGCCGCGTTGTACGCCGTGACGGTCCAGCTGTGGGTGGAGCAGGCGGCCAGCCCGGAGACGGTGGTCGAGGTGCCGGTGACGGTGGCCTTCACCGTGCCGCCCTCGTAGATCCGGTAGCCGGTGACCGTGCCGGAGACGGCGTTCCAGGCCAGCGTGGCCGAGGACGCGGTGGTGCCGGTGACCCGCAGCCCGCCCGGGGTGGCCGGGCCGGTCGGGTTGCCGGGCCCTCCGCCGGTGCAGGACCCGCCGTTGACCGTGCAGTTGGTCGGGTCGCCGGTGCCGGCGACGACGAAGCCGAAGGTGGTGCTGGCGCCGGGGGCGAGGCTGCCGTTCCAGCTCTGGTTGAGGGCGGTGACGTGCTGGCCGGAGCTGCTCAGCCGGGCGTCCCAGAACGAGCCGACGGTGCTGCCGGACGGCAGGTCGAACACGACGTTCCACGAGCTGATCGCGGTCGAGGTGTCGTTGGTGACGGTGAACTTGGCCTCGTACCCGCTGCCCCAGCTGGCGGTGCGGACGAAGGCGGCGGTGGCGGCGGACGCGGCCGGCGGGGCCACGAGCGTGCCGGTGAGCAGGGCGGCGGCGAGCGCGACGGCGAGGGTGGCCGCGCGGGGGGTGCGGAGTCTCACGGGTGGCCTCCAGTGGACCGGGGCGGGGGCGTCAGGGGTGCGACCGGCCCGGGGTGCGCGGGCCGGTGGACGCGGTCCGGGGGTGGGACCGCCGGGACGACCGGGAGGGCATCCACGGTCGTCCACGTCCGCGCCTATTATTAAGACTCTTAACTGTTAATGTCCAGAGCCCACCGACGAGGGGGCCGCACCGGTGCGGCGCGACCCCCTCGCGGCCCGGGTCAGCGACGGAAGGTGAACCAGTTGACGTTGACGAAGTCGGACGGCTGACCGCTGCTGAAGGTGAGGTAGACGGTGTGCCGGCCGGTCACCGCCGACACGTTGCCCGGCACCGACCGCCAGCTCTGCCAGCCACCGGTGTTGGCGACGGCGAAGCTGCCGATCGGGGTGGCGGTCGGGCTGTCCACCCGTACCTCGACCAGGCCGCTCACCCCGCCGGCCGCGCCGGAGGCCACCCGGGCCAGGAAGTCGCGCGGGCCGCTGCTGCCGAAGTCCACGTTGTCATAGCGGGCCCAGTCACCGTTGCGCAGCGCGGCGATGTTCTGCCCGCCCTCGGCGCACGTCTCGACGGCCACCCCGTTCTGCCCGGAGAACGCCTCGGCCTGGATCGTCGAGTAGGCGTCCACGGTGCCCGACGGCGGCGGCGTGGTCGGGGCCGGCGTGGTGGGGGTCGGCGTCGGGGTGGAGCCGCCACCCCGGCGGTAGACCGCGACGTAGTCGACGAGCATCGGCCGGCCGGAGACGGTCGACCCGGTCGGCGTGACGGCGCCGGCCACCCCGTCCGGGAAGGAGCCGCCCATCGCCACGTTGAGCAGCAGGAAGTAACCGCCGTGACCGGTCATCTGCGCCCAGTAGGTGGCACCGACCTGGGTCTGGGTCACGGTGTGGAACAGCTGGCCGTCGACGTACCAGCGCAGTTGCTGCGGGCTGACCGAGGTGTCCCACTCGGTGCGGTAGGTGTGGAACGCGGCCTGGCAGGCGCTGCCGGGGCAGACCCGGGTGGCGCCCAGCCCGCTGAACTCGTTGCACGGACCGCCGGGGGCGACCCCGCAGTGCAGCGCGCCCCAGACCTGGTTGAGCCCGTTGACGTTCTCCATCACGTCGATCTCGCCGATGCCCGGCCAGTTCTGGTAGTTGCCCCGGTAGGGCGCGCCGAGCGCCCAGAACGCCGGCCAGTAGCCGGCCGCCTGGGCACCGGTGACGTTGGGCATCTGGATCCGTCCCTCGATCGCCAGCACCCCGCCCGACGGGGGCTTGAAGTCGGTGCGCACGGTCTCGATCCGGGCCGAGGTCCACCGGCCGCCGGAGTCGCGCAGCGGGGTGATCCGCAGGTTGCCGGACCCGTCCTGGGCCAGGTTGGCGGTGCTGCCGGTGTACGTCTGGATCTCGCCGGTGCCCCAGTTGGCCGGGCCGCCCGGGTAGCTGGTGCCGGTGTCCACGATCCAGTTGGCCGAGGACGGCAGCGTGCCGGCCGAACCGGTGAAGTCGTCGCTCCACACCAGGCTCCACCCCGACGGCGGCGTGGGGACGGCGGCCTGCGCGGCGACCGAGACGCCGGTCAGCGCGGTGGCGGCGGCGAGCGTGACCGCCAGGGCGAGCCGGCGGCGGGGCCGGCGCGGGGCGGTGGGGGCGACCGGAGCCGCCGGGACAGCGTTCATCGGGATGCCTCTCTGGGGGGACGGGAGCAAGAGAGCGCTCTCTGAGCGGTTTTCTACGCTCCCGCCCCACCACTTGTCAACGCTCGTCGATGGCTCCGGCCGGCACCGGTCGCGGCCGACGCAACAGCACGTGCTCGGCCACCGTCCACCCGGTGGTGGTCACCAGGTAGAGCACCGCCGCCAGCGGCACCACCAACGCCAGCAGCACCGTGCCGTACGGCAGCAGCGGCAGCACCCGGGCCAGCAGCGCCGCCCCCGGCTGGTCGGCCGGGACGGCGGCCGACGCCGCCGCCCGCCGGGACAGCACCGTGGCCAGGCCGGCCAGCGCCGCCAGCAGCACCCCGAACACCAGCAGCACCGACGGGGTCAGCCCGTCGCCCAGGTGCCAGCCCAACGGCACCCCGGCCAGCCGCGCGTCGAGCAGCCCGCCGGCACCGTCCCCGGTGCCGAAGAGCCGGTACATGACCAGGAAGAACGGGGCCTGGAGCAGCGCCGGCAGGCAGCCCGCCACCGGCGACGCCCCGGCACCGCGGTAGAGCGCGAACACCTCCGACTGCAACGTCGCCGGGTCGCCCGCGTACCGCTGCTGGAGCTGGCGTAGCTGCGGGGCGAGCGCCGCGCGACGCCGCTCCGCACGGACCTGGGCGACGGTGAGCGGTGAGATCAACAGCCTGACGGCGATGGTGAACAGCACGATCGCGACGGCGGTGGCGACCCCGCCGGCCAGCGGCGTCAGCAGCCCGGCGAGCCAGCCGACGACGGAACCCGCGGCGGCGGCCGCGTCGTGCACAGGTGAGAAGGCGAGCATGGGGGAACCCCTCGGTCCGATTCCGGAGGTCCGCACGCGACGGTGACCGGCGGCCCGTCAGGGGCCGCCACAAGTCCGCGTGGGACGGATGGCGACGGAACCGGTCGGGGGTCGGCGGCGCGCGGGCTCAGCCCGCGACCGGGGACCAGCCGACCGGGAGGGGACCCCCGGGTGCCCGGGGGCGGGGCAGTTGCGGCCCGCCCAGCAGCAGCCACAGCGCGCTGGTCAGGGACAGCAGCTTGGCCAGCGCGTAGTCGTCGCGCGGC